>JBAVAV010000022.1:0-8401 GCA_049585895.1 Candidatus Sulfotelmatobacter sp.
GCTTTTCACCGATACCCCTCCAGCACCTTGCCCGCCCGCTCCAATGCAGCCGCCAGAATCGTCAACTGCTGCCGCGCCCGCTCCGCATCCCCTTTGTCGAGCGCTTCATTCACGCCGGGAATAACCACCGCCGCGTATCCCGTATATTCACCGGGAGCATAAATCGCATGCCGGAACCACGGACGATGCGGCAGCCCATCCGGCGTCAGAAGTGCCCGCTCCGCTCCCCGTAGCGCCTGATTGAGCCGGGCGGGGTCGCGCGGCGGACTCTTCTGTTTACCGAGAACCCTGGCTCCGGCTTCCCTGAAGTGCTTCGCAGCCGAGATGACCGCGCCGAAATCCAGCCCACGATCCCCAAACTTGCTCGCGGCCCGCTGTTTTGCCGCATCCAGGTAAACTTCTACTTCTTTCCCATATTCTTCGTAGTCATAGGGCAGCACGTCGGCGTCGGCCATACGCACCGCTTCCAGGCCATACACGCGCGCCATCTGCTGCTCGTAGAGAAAATCGGGATCGCCAAACTTCTTGAACCAGGCGAAATCATCGAACGCCGAGTGATAGACGCCATAAGGCCCGGTCGAACCGATATCGGTCGAGGGCACACCCAAATGCTGTAGGAATACCGTGTAGTCAGATCCGCTGCCCAAATCACCCACGGGCACATCGTCCTTCACCTGCGCCGCCGGCGGCCGGTAGTTGGTGGTGGTCGGCTCCTGCGGGCTGGCGCCTTCCCCAGGTTGCGCCGATTTTTGCCACGCCGCATACACCGTTCCACCCTTGGCGCTGGGCACGGCTTTGGCCACATCGCGCAGAAACTGCTTCAGACAGGGCACCGCCGACGCGCCAAACTTCGGCCCCGAGACCGCCACGTCCAAGTTGAAATACGCGGGAGAATTCGCCAGCTCGGATTCGTGCTGCTCGCCCCATTCTGTCGATCCCATCAGGCCTTCCTCTTCACCGTCCCAACTGGCGAAGGTCAGCGTGCGTTTTGGCTTCCATCCTGACTTCAGCAATTCGCCTACCCCGTGGACGGCTTCCAGCATCGCCGCCGTGCCGCTGTTCGGGTCCACCGCGCCGTACACCCACGCATCGCGATGATTACCCGCGACTACCCACTCTTCCGGCAGCTCGGAGCCGCGTACCCGGCCGGTCACATCCCAGAGAGTGCGATACTGATAGTCCTGCTTCAGATGCATCCTCACCTTCACCGGCCCCGGGCCGGCGTGGTAGGTGAAAGGCAGCGCACCCTGCCACTCGCGCGGCGACTCCGGACCGCCCAAGTGCTGAAGGATCGGCCAGGCATCGTGGTACGAAATCGGAGTCACCGGAATCTTCGGCATCTGCGCCGACTTTTCCGGGGGCGTGCGCTTGTCCTCGGGCAGCGACGGCACCGACGCGATTCCCGGCGTGGTCGGATCGCCGGGAAATTCGAACATGTATCCCACCGAACCGCGCTGCACCCCGGTGTCGGGACGCCACGGCCCATCCGGATACTTGTCGCCGCGGCGCCAGCCATCGTCATAGGGATCAGAGTAAATAATCACACCCGCCGCGCCATGCTGTTGCGCGACGAAAACCTTCACGCCGCGGAAGTTTTGCCCATAGCGCGCCAGCACGATCTTTCCCCGCACGTCGACTTTCAGCTTCTCCAGCTTCTCGAAATCTTCCGGAGTGCCATAGTTCACGTAAACCACTTCCGCCTCGACATCACTCGAAGGCGACATGCCGCTGAATGGCATCACAACGCGCGGATCGCCGTCATAGGGATCGCCATCCACGTGCTCGCGCGTGGGACCGTGCATGGTGACGCCGGCGGGCGCAGTGATATCGACACTGATCTCCAGTGGATAGTTCATCCACACCTTGTACTCAACAATTTCCGTTTCCAGCCCCGCCTCGCGGAACTTCTGCGCCACATAGTCGGCGGTGGCTTTGTCTTCTGGTGTGCCCGCCATATGCGGGGCCCGCGTCAGAATGCGTAGATGCTCTTCGGCCAGTCTCGGGTCGGGCACGGCGAGGAAGCGGGCTTCAGTAGCGGCTTCGGTGGCGGAGTCGTGGAAGCCGAAGATGGGTGCGGAATTGCTAGAAGTCGCGGCCGTGTGCCCGCTTTCCAGTTTCTGAGCGTTTGAACACATAACAATCAGAACGAGTAAAACGGAAAGCGGCTTCATGTGGTCATTGGCCAAGTAAGAAATAAGAAAGTAGAAGGTATCACAGATGACTTAGTGCACCAACTTCACCAATTGGTGCTATACTCGTCCTATGAAACGAGCCACGATGAGCCTCCCAGACGATTTAGCCGAGGCCCTTGACAGCTATCGCCAGTCCCAGGAAGCGCCGCCGTCTCTTACAACTGTAGTGCAGACCGCGCTGCGCGAGTACCTCAAACAGCGGGGTTTTCTTGCAAGCCACCGCCCCTTCAGGATCACCCCGGTTGGCAGGAGCGGCCGCAGCGACATAAGTCGAGAACACGACGCATACCTCGCTGGTACTAAGAAGTGATGCGCGCTGTGTTGGCGGATACCGGCCCGTTGTTCGCCGCCGCGGACGAAGACGACGCCGAGCATGAAAGGGCCCTCCGCCAGATCGATGAGTTGGACCGCGACGGTCTGATTGTATTAATTCCTTATCCGATTCTGCTGGAGGCGTACAGCTTGGTTTTGAAGCGCTTCGGCTCCGACGCCGCCTTGCGGTGGCTGGGCAACGCAGTCGAAGCTTCGCTGTTAAATCCAACCGCAGAGGATTATTCGGTCGCTTGCGCCATTGTGCGCGCACTATCCGATCAGGACATCAGCTTGGTTGACGCGACGGTCGCGACACTGGCCACGCGCCTGAAAGTTGAGGTTTGGACATACGATCATCACTTTGATGTGATGCGCGTTGCCGTTTGGCGGTGAAGAGCCTATCAGCGCAGCGAGGGCGCCTCTTTTCCCGTCTGTCTTCAAGGCTTTTCCAGGGTGGCTTGCGAAGTGCCCGGACGGCCGAGAAGAGTACGTGTGCGACGATCGTCGGCGAGCTTGGCATTGAGCGCGACTCGCTTCTTCTTGGCAGTGACTACATTTCAAAGTTTCACCTCCTCCTGCTTGCGAGGTGACGTGGAGAGGGTGGGCAACTATCGAACCTGCCCCGTCCCAACAATCTCGTACTTCGAAGAAGTAAGTTCGGCCAGCGCGAACGGTCCGCGGCAGTGCAGCTTTTGCGTGCTGATGCCCATCTCAGCTCCGAAACCGAATTCGGCGCCATCGGTAAAACGGGTGGAAGCATTCCAGTAGACCGCTGCGGAATCGACTTCGCGGAGAAACCTGCGGGCATTCGCTTCGTCGTGGGTCACGATCGCCTCGGAATTCCTGGTGGAATAACGGTTGATATGAGCGATGGCCTCATCCACATTCGCGACCACACGAATCGCTATGCACAGCCGCAGATACTCTTCGTGCCAGTCCTGCTCGTTGGCCGATGCGATATTGCATCCCGCCGCCAGGCTGCGAGATTTTCCATCGCCGCGAACCTCAACCCCGGCTGCGATCAGCTTTTTTACGATTCGCGGCACATATTTCCCCGCGATCCGCTCGTGCACCAATAATTTCTCCGCTGCGTTGCATACTGATGGCCGCTGCGTCTTGGCATTGATGACGATATCGTCGGCCATGTCGGAATCGGCGGACTCGTCCACGAAGATGTGGCAGTTTCCCGCTCCGGTTTCGATCACGGGAACCACAGAGTTTTCCGTCACAAAGGTGATCAACCCGGCACCGCCGCGCGGGACAATCACATCAACCAATCCGCGCGCTTTGATCAGTTCCTGCACCGACTGCCGGCTGCTCGAATCCAGCAACTCGATTGCGCCCTCGGGCACACCCGGCACGCCGGCGAGAATCTCTACGATGCGTTGATTGCTCTGCGCCGCCTCTTTGCCGCCACGCAACACGACAGCATTGCCGGTCTTCAGTGCGAGCACAGCCGTATCCACGGTCACGTTCGGCCGCGATTCATAGATAATCCCGACCACTCCCAGGGGCACGCGTACCTTATAAATCCGCAGGCCGTTCGGCCTCGTCCATTCCGCCAGGGTCTCTCCGATCGGATCGGGCAGCGCCGCGACGTCGCGTACTCCGCGCGCCATCTCGCTGATCCGTGCCGGCGTCAGCATCAGCCGGTCGCGCATCGCCCCTTCCAATCCGGAAGCCTTTATGTCTTCCCGGTTCGCCGCCAGGATGCTCTGAGCGTTCGCCTCAATCGCATCGGCCATCGCCAGCAGCAGCGCATTCTTTTCCTCGGTAGAAAGTTGCGCCAGCTTCGCCGCGGCGGCGCGCGCGCGCAGCAACTTCTCCTGCGTGGAGACCGAATTGGTCACGATGCTGGCCACTATCCACCCGCCTTTTGCGGAGGAAAGTAGGTTCCGGTCTTGCGTTCCATCCCCTGAGTAATGGCGTGCGGACGCCGCCCGTTCACAATCGCGACGTGCACGCCCGCTTCGCTGGCCAGTTTTGCCGCCCGCAGCTTCGAGATCATTCCGCCGCGGCCCAGCTTGCTGGTGCCGTTGCACTGCGCCTCCAGCGCGGGAGTGAGTTTTCGCACAACCCGCACCAGACGAGGCTTCTTGCGTCCATTGGGCGCGTAGAATCCGTCAACGTCTGTGAGCAGCAGCAGCCAGTCCGCTTTGACCACTTTGGCCAACAGCGCGCTTAGTTCGTCGTTGTCGCCAAAAGCGCCTTCCAGTTCGCGCACTGACACGCTGTCGTTTTCGTTCACAATCGGCACTACGCCCAACGCCAGCAACTCGGCCAGCGCATTCTGCAGATTGCGGTAGCGGACCGGGGAAGTGAAATCGTCGCTCGAGAGCAGCAGTTGCGCCACCACTTTCTTGCCGAAAAACAACCGCTCGTAGGTGTGCATCAGCTTGCTTTGCCCGACGGCGGCGCACGCCTGCATGCGCGGCACGTCGCTGGGGCGCTTGGGCAGCGCCAATCCCGACATTCCGGCGGCAATCGCGCCCGACGTCACAATCAGGTATTCATTCTTGCTGAGATCGAATTGATCCACCATAGCGCGCAAAATGTTGGCGTCAATTTGCCCTCCGGGAGCGATGAGGCTGGTGCCGACTTTGATGACAACTCGCATAGTGCAAGCATTCAAGCTCAATTGGAATGGTATCGCATTCGTTGCCTGGGCAAGAGGTTACCGTTGGTTTTTCCGAATCGCTCGGGTGTGAAGGCTCAGGGCGCCCGACGCGAAGAGACAATGCCTTTATCCTGCGAATAGAATGGGTTTTTCAGAGTAAAACCTGCTCCTCATCTAATGCCTGCTTCTGACGCCACGACCCGCTTCTCCAGCCGCGTGGAAAATTACGCTCGCTACCGTCCGGGATATCCGCCGGAAGTCCTGCAAACGCTGGAGGGCGAGTGCGGATTGACTCCCGCGCACCTGGTTGCCGACATCGCCAGCGGTACGGGCATCTGGACTCGAGCTCTGCTCGAGAATGGCAACCGCGTCGTCGGCGTCGAGCCCAATGCGGAGATGCGCCAAGCCGGCGAACGCTTGCTGGCGGGCTTCCCGAATTTCATCAGCGTCACAGGAACAGCCGAAGCGACCACTCTGGCTGACCAAAGTATTGATCTTGTGACCGCGGCGCAGGCCGCGCACTGGTTTGATCGTCAGCGGGCGCGAAGAGAATTCGACCGCATCCTTAAGCCCGGTGGTTGGCTGGCGCTCGTGTGGAACGAGCGCGTGACGGACTCGACGCCATTTCTCCGCCACTACGAACAACTACTGTTGACTTATGGTACAGACTATGAGGAAGTACGCCACGAACGCACGACATACGCGGTTAACGAATTCTTCGATCCCGTGCCGTTCCAAGAGCGAGTGTTTGAGATGCGGCAGGAGTTCGACTACGCTGGGGTGGAAGGCCGTCTGCTTTCGTCATCGTATGCGCCCGGGCCAGAGGATTCGAAGCACGTGGCCATGGTGGGCGAACTGCGGCGAATCTTCGACGCGCACTCGGCCGAGGGTCGTGTCGCGTTCGAATACAAGACGCGGCTATACTTTGGCCGCTTGGCCTGAGCCAAGTTCCTTCGTGGACCTTCGTGTCCTTCGTGGTTAATGCCTTCCTCGGAGCGAAAATCTAATCCAGCTTTGATACGATCGGTCTGGCCGATCCTCTGAGGTCAAAAAGAGTGTCCGACGAAAAATTCTTCCACATGACACCCAACGAATTCCGTCGCTACGGCCATGCCGTGGTGGATTGGATCGCTGACTACCACACCCGCATTGAGTCGTTCCCGGTGCTTTCGCAGGCGAAGCCGGGGCAGATTCGCGCCTCGCTTCCCCCGGCCCCTCCCGCGCAAGGAGAGCCGTTCGACACGCTGCTGAAAGATGTGGAGAAGTTGATTCTTCCCGGCGTTACGCACTGGCAGTCGCCGAATTTCTTCGCCTACTTCCCCTGCAACGCCTCCGGCCCCGGGATCCTCGGAGACCTGCTTTCGTCGGGCCTCGGCGTCCAGGGAATGCTGTGGTCGACAAGTCCTGCATGCACCGAACTCGAGACGCACGTGCTCGACTGGCTTGTGCCCATGCTCGGACTTCCCGAGAAATTTCTGTCGTCCAATATCGGCGGCGGCGTGATTCAAGACACTGCCTCCAGCGCCGCGCTGTGCGCTCTGCTGGCGGCCCGCGAGCGCGCAACAAGCTACGCCAGCAACAAGAAAGGATGCGACGGTCATCTCGTCGCCTACGCATCAACGCAGACGCATTCTTCTTTAGAAAAAGCGGCGATGATCGTGGGCCTCGGCGTGGAAAATCTGCGGCTGATTGAAGTCGATGAAAACTTCGCGATGCGGCCGGATGCTCTAAGCCGCCAGATCGATGCTGACAAACTCGCGGGGCTATTTCCCTGCTTCGTCTGCGCCACCGTGGGAACGACCTCGTCTAACGCAATGGATCCGATCGCCGCCATCGCCAAAGTCTGCCGCCAGCATAGTCTTTGGCTGCACGTCGACGCGGCCATGTCGGGCACGGCGGCGCTCTGCCCTGAATTTCGCCACCTGCAGAACGGAGTCGAACTGGCCGACAGCTACAACTTCAATCCTCACAAGTGGATGTTCACCAACTTCGATTGCAACTGCTTCTGGGTCGCCGACCGCAAAGCGCTGATTCAAACGCTGAGCATCCTGCCGGAATACCTGCGCAATCAGGCCACCGAATCGGGCGCGGTGATCGACTACCGAGACTGGCACATTCAGCTCGGCCGCCGCTTCCGCTCGCTCAAGTTGTGGTTCGTGATCCGCCACTACGGGGTCGAAGGCCTGCAGTACCACATTCGGCGCCACGTGCAACTGGCGCAGCAGTTCGCCGGTTGGGTTCGCAATGACGGCCGCTTTGAACTCGCCGCGCCCGTTCCGCTCAACCTGGTCTGCTTCCGCCACAAGGGTGGAGACGACGTGAATCAGACCATTATGGACCGCCTCAACCGCAGCGGCGACCTCTATCTCACCCACACCAGGCTGAACGGAAAGCTCACCCTGCGGCTCTGCGTGGGACAGACGAATACCCAGGCGCGGCATGTCGAGCAAGCCTGGAAGCGCATCGCGGAGGAAGCGGGCAAAGTGGAAGCCACTTCATAAATACCCGCGATGTTATCTTGGTGGTGGCGTCAGAAATGAATCGCTGAAAAACCTATTCATGGACGTTCTCAAGAATCTCTTCGAGCAGCATTTTCACTCGCCTGTAGAGCGGATGCAGCCGCTGCAAGGACAGCTTGGCGGTTCGGGGCGCAACATCTTGCGGCTCGCCAGCGGGAAGATCAGCGCGATTGGCATTCTGTACGGCGTGCGCGAGGAGAACGCCGCGTTTCTGGCCTTCTCGCGGCATTTCCGGCGGCACGGCTTGCCGGTGCCCGAGATTTACGCCGAAGATCTGGATCAGGGCGCGTATCTCGAGGAAGACCTGGGCGACACCACGCTGTTTGAATTTCTCTCGAAGAATCGCAGCGGCGAAAACATTCTTCCTCCCATGATCGAGGCGTACCGCAAGGTCGTCGCCGCGTTGCCGCGCTTTCAGATTGAGGCCGGACGCGACCTGAATTACGACGTGTGCTATCCGCGTGGCAGTTTCGATCGCCAGTCCATCGCCTGGGATTTGAACTATTTCAAGTACTACTTTCTCCGGCTCGCCGGCATTCCGTTCAACGAACAAGCGCTGGAAGACGATTTCGCGCGCTTGACCGAATTCCTGCTGACCGCGGAACAGAATTATTTTCTTTATCGCGATTTTCAGTCGCGCAATATTATGCTGCGCGGCGGCAAGATATTTTTCGTGGACTACCAAGGCGGACGCAAAGGCGCGCTGCAATACGATCCAGCCTCGATTCTGTTTGACGCCAAGGCTGACCTGCCTCCGGAGT
>JBAVAV010000023.1:0-7236 GCA_049585895.1 Candidatus Sulfotelmatobacter sp.
GTTGCTGGTATTTCTTATCCATCTTCGTGTTCCCGGTATTAGGAGCTGCCGCGCGCTCGGCGCGTGGCAGGTCGTTGGGATGAATTGCGGTTGCCGGACGGGAACTATTGTTTTCTGCACGGCCCGCCGGCTCATTACCGCGCTCTTCCGGTTGACCACGCTTTGCCCCGGCATTTGCCGGAGCATGATATGGCGCTCCTGCCTCTTTGGCTGGCCTCGCCGCGCGGTCGTTGAAGGCTCCCGGCCTCGGAGTAGCCGCAATGGGCGGCTTGCCCTGATTCATGGAAGCCCTTAGCTGTGGGTTGGAGCGGGCCGACTGCATATGTTCGGTCTGAGCCGAAACCGGCGGAACATGTCGTTCCCGCGCCGCAGCCTCTTCTTCCGCCGTTGGGCGCGCCGTGACTCCACCGTTTCCTCCGTTATAGCTGACGCGGTTCACTGTCGTCTCATGCACCACCGTGGTGTTGTAGACATTGTGAATATTTGTGATCTCCACATTGGTCACCGCGCGGTTGTAGAAAAAATGCCCGTTGTCCCAGCGGCCGCCTTGGAAGCCTACCCCGAAGTAGCCGAATCCGTAAGCGATTCCTCCATAAAATCCAACATGCGGACCCCAGTAGCCGTCATAGAAAACAAACCCGCCGTCTACCCAACCCCAATAAGGTGGAGTCCAGAGAAAGCCCACTTCCGGAGCCATAACCCAGGTTCCCGGAACCCAGTAATAGTCACTAATGTCATCGTCATACGCCCAGTAACCCGGCGTCCAAAGGAAGCCGTCGCCGGGACACACCGGCTGCTCATAGATAGGCAGTGCGGGTGGAGCGATCGCGATCGCCACTCTCACTTGCGCAAACGACGTCGTCGTCATGGCCAGCACAGCCATGGTCAGAACAGCGACTGCGAGCCACAGCAAACGAGTCTTAGAAGTAATCGGCATTGTCGTTCCTCCTTGCCATTCATCCTTCGTTTGCCCGGTATAGCCTGGCTGCTGCGGGTTGCGTGGAATGAAAGGCGTAATCTCGCCCTAAGACATTAACCCGGGTAAATGTAAATAGTTAACCCTAGTAGCTGACTTGGTGCGCTGTACATACAGGAAGGGCTGTAGCCGGGTTCGCTGCGTCCGTTCGCCAAGTCCTCCATTTTCGATTATTGTGAAGGGGGTGACAATCGCCCCGAACGGTTTTCAAGAATCAACCGTCCCAGGTCATGCCTCAACTTGATCACTCTGCCATGCTGGCAGTCGCCTTGGCGGAAGCCCGAAAGGGGTTAGCCGAGGGAGGTATCCCGGTCGGAGCTGCGATCTTTGACGCCGATGGGAAACTCATCGCCTCTGGTCGCAACCGTCGCGTGCAGAACGGAGATCCTTCCCTCCACGCCGAAACCGACGCCTTCCGCAACGCGGGACGCCAGCGCAGCTATCGCGCCTTAACGCTGGTCACCACGCTCGCGCCGTGCTGGTACTGCTGTGGTCTGGTCCGGCAGTTTGGTTTCGGTTCGGTCGTCGTCGGAGAGAGCCGCAATTTTCAGGGCGGCCTGGAGTGGCTCCGCTCCCTTGGCGTAGAAATCTTTGATCTCGATTCTTCGGAATGCGCCTCCTTGCTGAGCGAATACATCCGCAAGCATCCCGAAATATGGAACGAAGAGATCGGAGAGGAGTGATGGCTGGTGGCGCATATTGCTCCAGAAACAAAATCGCATTCCATGAAACTTGAGAAACAGTGGTTGCAGAGCCTCCCCAAAGTCCTCTTGCATGAGCATTTGGATGGAGTGCTGCGCCCCCAAACGGTGATTGAACTGGCCAAAGATGCGGGATACACCGGCCTCCCAACATCCGATCGCCATGCATTAGCGCAATGGTTTCATCAAAGCGCAAACCGGGGAAGTCTCGCCAAATATCTCGAGGGCTTCTCTCACACGATTGCCGTGATGCAAACCGAAGAAGCCCTGGAGCGCGTCGCCTACGAACAGGCCGGCGACTTAAGCCAGGATGGTGTGGTGTACTTTGAGACTCGCTTTGCGCCAGTCTTTCACACTCGCAGAGGATTAACCCACCAACAGATCGTCACCGCCGTTTTGAAGGGACTGGAGCGCGGCCGCAAAGATTTCGGCATCTCTTCCGGACTGCTCATCTGCGCCATGCGCAACATGGAAGGCTCGCTCGAGATGGCGGAACTTGCTGTCGATTTTCGCACTCGCGGAGTGGTCGGCTTCGATCTTGCCGGAGAAGAGGGCGGCTATCCTCCCAAAAAACATGTGGCGGCTTTTCACTACATTCAGCGGGAGAACTTCAACATCACGATTCACGCCGGCGAAGGCTACGGCAAGGAATCGATCTGGCAGGCCATCCAATATTGCGGCGCACACCGCATCGGACACGGCACGCGGCTCATCGACGACATCGCCGTAGTCAATGGCAAGGCCGTCAAATTGGGCGACCTGGCTCAATACGTTCTCGACAAGCGCATCCCGCTCGAGATTTGCCTGCTCAGCAACGTTCACACCGGCGCCACGCCCAGCCTGGCCGAGCATCCTTTTAAGATTTTTTATCAGGAGGGATTTCGCGTCACCCTCAACACCGACAATCGCTTGATGAGCTGCACCAGCATGACCCAGGAGTTCGAAGCCGCCGCAAATACCTTTGGCTTGTCTTTGGATGATTTCGAGAAGATCACCGTCAATGCCATGAAGAGCGCTTTCCTGCCTTATAACCAGCGCTGCGATTTCACCCACCAGATCATCAAGCCCGGCTATGCCAGAATCCGCAAATCCGCAAACCCTCCCAACTCCCGGCACTAACTGGCTTGGCTGGCTGGTCTGAAAACGCACGAGGGTGTAGATTGAATGATCTCTAGAAGGGAACCGTGAAACCATCGCTCAAACTCGTGCTCGCCTGCATAGCGCTCTCATCATTTCATGCCGAGGCACAGCAAACCGCAGTAAAGGACGCTCCGTTCCAGGCCGTTCCCGAACTTCCTTATCGTGTCGTGCCAAATTTCTTCAAGGTTCCCAAAGGAATGACTGCCGGCGAAGCCTCCGCGGTCGCGGTAAATTCCAAGGGCCACATATTCCTGTTTCAACGAACCAAGCCGATGCTCGCCGAATACGATGCGAAGGGTAACTTCATTCAAGGCCTTGGCGACGGACTCTTCTCCCACCCCCACGGTTTGCGCATAGACGCCGACGATAATCTCTGGACCACCGACGACGGCAGCCATCTGGTCCTCAAGCTCGATCCCTCCGGCAATGTCCTGTTAGTCCTGGGCAGGATCAACACCGGCGCCGAGGCCAATTGGCTGTTCAACAAGCCCGCCGATGTGGCTTTCGCAAAGAATGGCGATATCTATGTCGCCGACGGCTACGGCAATTCCCGCGTCGTGAAGTTTGATCGCGACGGAAATTACATCAAGGTCTGGGGAAAATACGGAACCGGCATCGGTGAATTCAACCTGCCTCACTGCGTTGCCGTCGACAACGCAGGCCGCGTCTATGTCGGCGACCGCGAAAATCAGCGCATCCAGATTTTCGATTCGGATGGTAAGTTCATCCAGCAATGGACCGGCGTCGGCTATCCCTACGGCCTGCTGATTACGCCAGATCAGCACGTCTGGATGACCGACGGAGGATACGACCGCATCGTCGAACTGGATCAAAACGGCAAGATCCTCGGCGCCTTCGGCGAACCCGGCCACAAGCCCGGCCAAATGGCGTGGGCTCACTTTATGGCCATGGGACCGGATCAAACCATCTATGTCGCGGAAGTTCTCAATTGGCGCTTCCAGGTATTCACCCGCACCGCACCAACGGGCAACATGACCAAATACATCCCATCGGCAAGAATGTTTTGGGGCTCAGTGCCCAGCGTAGGATGGACTTCGCAGCAGACGGCGATTCCCTTCAAGTAGACCGCGCGCTGCAGTACGGAATACGGCCCGCTCACGCGTTACAGAGCAACCAAATGGACAACCCTTTCATGGCGCGCGCCATTCAACTCTCCATCGAGAACGCCCACTCCGGAGGCGGCCCCTTCGGCGCGGTAATCGTAAAAGACGGTAACCAGATTGCCGAAGCGGTAAATCAGGTCACCGCGCTAAAAGATCCAACTGCACACGCCGAAATTCTCGCCATCCGCGCCGCCTGCGCGAAACTAGGCGTCTTCGACTTGCAAGGCTGCGAAATCTACGCCTCCTGCGAACCCTGTCCCATGTGCCTCGGCGCAATCTATTGGACGCATATCGCGCGCATCTACTTCGCGGGCAACGCCGCAGACGCCTCCAAAACAGGCTTCGACGATTCCCGCATCTACACCGAACTCGCGCGCCCCCACGCCCAGCGCTCCATCCCCATGATTCAGATCATGCGCGAAGAAGCGCAAGCCGCCTTCCACGCCTGGGAAGCAAATCCCAACAAGATCGTCTACTGAAATGGCGCAGGCCGCCGACCTTCAGTCGTGCCGCAACTGCCACAGAATCAGCGCGCCTTGTCGCCAAATTCGCCGAGAGGGCTTTTCCCATAAATATGGTAATATGGGACCACGAAAACGACGCTTGAAATCCCTGATTTCTTGTTCCGGCGGGCAAAATCCCAGGCTGCCGAACGGGGCATTCCCCTGCGCCGGCTTGTCACCGAAGCTCTCCAGGAGAAGCTCAGGACCAAGCCTCAGGAAAAACCCTGGATGAAGCACATGGGAAAGCTCAAACATCTGCGCGCGGAGCGAAGGCACATTGAAAAGCGCGTGGAACAAGCTTTCGAGCAAATTGACCGGGAAGTTTGGCACTGATCGTCTGAGTAATGATTTTCTGAGTAATGATTCTCGATACCAACGCTCTGTCCGCCGCGGCCGACAATGATCCTGCCGTGATCGCCATTCTCGCGCGCGCCGAACAGATGGCCATTCCGGTGATTGTGCTGGGGGAGTATCGTTACGGAATCGCCCAGTCGAGAAACCGCGGCAGCTACGAACGTTGGCTCGCAGGCCTGCTCCACGACTGCATGGTGTTGGATATCCACGAGCCAACCACCCATCATTACTCGAACATTACTCTCGAACTAAAGCGGATCGGCAAGCCCATTCCAACCAACGACATTTGGATCGCCGCCCTTTGCCGCCAACACTCTCTCCCGCTCCTGACCCGCGATCGCCATTTCGACCTCGTGCCAGGAACCAAGCGGATTGACTGGTAAAAAAGTCAAGAGCCCCACCTTACAACGATCCGCATACAACGATCTGCGTTTCCGACCCTAAAATGGGACTAGTTGCTCGTCTGGGCCTTCGATTTCGTCTTTGGCCTCGAGGAATTCTTCACTCCATGGCTTGCCTGCGCACTCGGGGCACTCGTCAATCATGTTGCCCACTGCGAAACAGTGATAGCAGGTCCCCTCGGAGCTGGCCCCAGGGAACTTATGGCATGTCTTGCAGGGTGTGAAAAACTCAATCTCGAGGGACCGGTGTTCTCCCCATAGCTCGCGCTCGCAGACGATACACATTTTTCATCCCCTTCGGCCGGCACGACGCATAGGTCCGGTCGAGCACTTCGCCGTGCATTTCCCGCAGCCCTAAATATAGCCCCGTGCTTCCTTCTACGTTCTCCAAATCCGAATTTAGGGTCGCCTATCGCAGATATCCATCCCAAAACGGAAAAGGCCCTGCGGGGCTTAACTTGAGGCGCTTTGCGGGCGTGGGCGAAGCGGGAGCCCGCAGCCGAAATCCTGAGCGTTCTTCGCGAAGGATCTCCCGCATAGCGGCTGCAAAAGGAAAAGGCCAATCATATTTCCATGACTGGCCTTTATTAATGCCGGCAACGACCGGAGTCTACCCTGAGCTTGCCGGAGTGGACTCCCACACACTTGGCGCGTGCAGTACCATCGGCCCTGCGGGGCTTAACTTGAGGCGTTTAGAAGGCGTGAGCGCAGCCGCGCAGCGGCAAGCGGGAGCCTTCTGCCGAAATCCTGAGCATTCTTCGCGAAGGATCTCCGGCACCACGACCGCAAAACTAGCGGGTTAATGCTGAATTGACCAGATAGCCTTTTCTAATTGACTCTCCAAGGTTTCAGCATTTTCCGATTGCACGTTATTCAAAGTCGCGAAAGCCTTCGCGTACTCCTGCGACCTGAAACGATATTCAACGACGTTTTCGCCATATTCTCCTAACTTAACGGCGGATGTCCGATCATAAACGTACACAATGGGCAAAGGCCGCATTCATTTCTGAATGCGGCCTTTATTTATGCCGGCAACGACCTACGCTCCCACACACTTGGCGCGTGCAGTACTATCGGCCCTGCGGGGCTTAACTTCCGTGTTCGGGATGGGAACGGGTGGAACCCCCGCGGTAAAATCACCGACAACTTGAGGCGCTCAGCAGGCGTGAATGCAGCCGCCGAAGGGCGGCAAATGGGAGCCTGCTGCCGAAATCCTGAGGCCGCGTTCTGTGCGGGCGAAGGATCTCTCTACGCCATCTCGGTGTCAGAGCGCGTGATGCACAATCAGACGCTCCAACTGATTTTTCAAAGATCGTGAGGCTCGAAACCTCACAACTTGAGGCGTTTGCGCGGCGTCTGAGCCGCGCGCCGAAATCCCGAACGTACTTCGTGAGGGATCTCGCCTCGATACCTCACAACTGAATAGATTGGGTGTGGCTTACTTTCTTCTTGGTTTACTTCCGATTTCAACCACGTCTTACTTCGGCTTTTCGTCGGCGCACAGTTGTCAGCACTTTCTTTCTCTTCCGCCCAGGTTCTGGCGGCTGGAGAGAAACTCGCTTTGCCCCAGCTCAGTTTCTAGCTGATGGCTGAAAGCTGAGAGCTAACAGCTGTTTTCTGCACCGAGTAAATTTTATGGTCAAGCCGAACGGGCGATTAGTACTGGTAAGCTGCACGCATTGCTGCGCTTCCACTTCCAGCCTATCAACCAGGTAGTCTTCCTGGGCCCTTCTTATCCCTTACGGGTTGGGAGATCTCATCTCGAGGAGTGCTTCCCGCTTATATGCATTCAGCGGTTATCACTACCGAACTTCGCTACCGAGCGGTGCCATTGGCATGACAGCTCGAACACAAGAGGTTCGTCCATCCCGGTCCTCTCGTACTAAGGACAGGTCCTCGCAAATCTCCTACGCCCACAACAGATAGGGACCGAACTGTCTCGCGACGTTCTGAACCCAGCTCACGTACCGCTTTAATAGGCGAACAGCCTAACCCTTGGAACCTTCTACAGCTCCAGGATGCGATGAGCCGACATCG
>JBAVAV010000024.1:0-3184 GCA_049585895.1 Candidatus Sulfotelmatobacter sp.
AATTTATATTATGTATGGTCCCCCTGACGAGAATGAAAGCCATCCTGCGGGAGGAACTTATGAACGTCCCATGGAAGAGGGCGGCGGCGAGACCTCGACTTATCCCTTTGAAGACTGGCGCTACCGGTATATCGAAGGCATCGGACAGGAAGTGATCATCGAGTTCGTCGACAGTTGCCAGTGCGGCGCCTATGAGATGACGATGGACCGCTCCAAGAAAGATGCCTTGCTTTACACGCCCAACGCCGGTCTGACGCTCTACGAGCAAATGGGAATGGCCAACAAGTCATCACGGTTTAACAACGGACTGGAAAGGTTGGGAGCGGGCCCGGAGAGTGCGAATCAGGCGACCAAACAGTTCGACCGGCTGGAGCAGTTCGCCAAACTGCAGGCGCCTCCGCCCGTCAAGTTCAAGGATCTGGAAGAAATCGTTAACACCAAGATTATTACCAACTTGATGCCCTTCGATGTGCGCACCGACTTCGTGAAGGTTACCGGTGACACGGTGCTGGTCCCCATCACGATCCAGATGAAGTACCGCGACATTACGTTTGCCAACAAGGATGGAGTGCAGCGCGGCACAGTGAATATTTTCGGACGTGTCACCACCCTGACCGGGAAGGTGGTGCAGACTTTTGAAGAAACTGCGCAAGTCGACGTGCCCGCCGAACTGCTTCCCCGGACCGCGGAAAACTCGTCGGTGTACTGGAAGGCGCTACCCTTGCGCCCGGGGCGCTACAAGGTGGAGGTTGCCGTCAAGGACGTGAACGGGGACCGCAAAGGCCTGTGGAGCCGCGGCATTCTGGTTCCGGATTTCTCCGACGACAAGCTCTCCACCTCAAGCCTGATCGTGGCCGACGATATGGAGCCGGTGCCCTCCAAGAACGTGGGCACTGGCAGTTTTGTGATCGGGCAGACCAAAGTCCGCCCGCGGGTTGCGCCCGCGGATGGCAAGCCCGCCCTGTTCAAGAAGAATCACGACCAGAAAGTAAACTTCTGGATGCAGGTCTATAACCTGGGCGTGGACGCAAAAACCAATAAGCCCTCGGCTACCTTCGAGTACAACATTGTCAACGTCGCCACTCACAAGGCCGTGGTTCAGAAGACGGAATCCACCGAGCAGATGGGGAATGTAGGCGAACAGGTAACCTTGCAGAAATCGATTGCCGCCGGCAACCTGCAGCCGGGCACGTACAAGATTGAAATCAAAGTGAACGACAACATCTCCAAGCAGACAGTTGATCCTTCTGCGGTGTTTGCAGTAGAGTAACTGGTTGCTTGATTCCCCGGGGGTTGGAGTGAACCTGCGCAAGCTCGGAAATTGGGCGTTGCTCGCTGGGGCATCGCTGGTTGGATTGGCGCTTCCTGCATGGGCCGCCGAACAACCGGGCGCCATTACGGGATACGTGCGCAATTCTTCTGGCGCTCCTCAAATGGGAGCGGTGGTGGAGCTTTTCGGTTCCACGGCCCGCGGCCTGACCGTTTTTACCGACGGCGCTGGTTTTTACTCCGCAACCGATCTGGTTCCCGGGCTTTACACCATCAAAGTTACCGCGGCTTCTTTTCTTCCCGCCCTGCGCGAAAAAGTCGGTCTGCGCGCCGGCGGCAGCGCTCGCGTGGACGTTACTCTGAATACCCTGCTCAACGTCATGCAGGTGGGCCCGCTGCGCGGCGGTACCGACGATGACGGCTGGAAATGGACCTTGCGTTCCGTGGCCAACCGTCCGATACTGCGCGTCCTGGACGATCCAACCTCCGGCCCGGAAAAACAGGGTCACGACCTGAAGGGACAACTCTCGTTTCTGGCGGGTTCGGCCGCGGAAGGCTACGGCAGCGGCTCCGGCATGAGCACAGCTTTCACCTTGGAACGTTCGATCTTCTCCGCCGGCCGGGTGGGTCTCAGCGGCAACGTCGGCTACGGAGACGGCCTCCCGGCCTCCGCGTTGCGCGCCGTGTATTCCCATAGCCTGCCCGACGGCTCCGGACCCTCGATGGCGGTTACGGTTCGCCGCTTCGCTCCTTCCGATCCCAACCTGCATAACGCCGCGCTGCAGGCGCTGGCTCTTTCGGCCGGAGATGACATTACCGTCGCTGACATCCTGGAGTTGAAATTCGGCAGCGAACTCCAGTCCATTCAATTCCTCGGCCGGGTGACGGCGTTCCGGCCTTACGGCGAAGTCGATCTCCACCTCTCGCGTAATACTGTTCTGGAATACGACTACACCACCTCTCAGCCCGACCCCCGTGCCGAGAAGGGTTTCGATTCTGCCCCGGCGGATTTGAGTGAATCGAACCCGCGCGTCAGTCTGGCTGACTTTGCCACCAAGCTGGAGTCGGCACATCATCAGGAACTGCATGTCTCCCGCCGTCTCGGCAAGAATAACTTGCAGGTCGCAGTCTTCTCCGACCGCGTGGGCAATACTGCTTTGGTCGGCGCCGGTAACGTCACCGCTGCCGGCGGCTTCCTGTTGCCCGATGTATATTCCGGCACATTTACCTACACCGGCAACACTTTGGATACGCGCGGCCTACGCGTCGTGCTGCAACGCAAATTCTCCTCCGATCTGACTGCCACTTTGGACTATGCCTACGGCGGCGTTCTCGATCTTTCACGGCCCGATGTCAATCTCCAGCAGGCGCAGCAGTGGGTTACAACGCAGCGCCGCCACGCGATCGCCGCCAAGCTTAGCGGCACCGTGCCGCGCGCCCACACCCGCTGGATCGCCTCTTACCGCTGGATTAACGGGGCGGCGTTGACTCCAGTCGACATGTTTAATGACTCGCCCGGTCAGAGCGACCCATTCCTGAATGTCTTCATCCGGCAGCCCATCCCGTCTCTGGGTTTTCTCCCCGGGCATATGGAGGCGATTGTCGACGTGCGCAATCTTCTGGCGCAGGGCTACGTGCCTGTTCTCGGTCAGGACGGCCAAACGGTATATTTGGTGCAGTCCGCCCGCTCCGTACGCGGCGGCGTCGCCTTCAACTTCTGAGTCGAAATCCCCAGCGCACGTAAGTAACTTAACGTGGGATCAATAAATTCTTTGCGATTCATCGAAAATGCGAGCAGCGGTTTCCCGCGCATATTCCGATTTCCAGAGACTTCGGCGGAGAGTATCCCGCATGTCGTATTTTCGGCTGGTCATCGAAGCGTAAGTCATTGACAATATAACCGATAGGCTTATAG
>JBAVAV010000025.1:0-5777 GCA_049585895.1 Candidatus Sulfotelmatobacter sp.
GGCTGATTCCGCTGCGGGATCTGTTGGCAGTTGTCGTCTGGATGACTAGCCTTTTCGGTAACACCGTGACGTGGCGAGGCGACCGTTTTCGTTTGAAAAAAGGCAAACTGATCCGCCTGTCGCCGTAGCCTTCTGACACAACCCCAATCGCGTTAGCGGTTAGGCGTGCGCAGCGCCTGCTTGGGCGCCGAGAGCGAGGCGCACCTTGCTGGCAAGCTGCCGCAAGGTGAACGGTTTCTGCAGGAAATTCGATTCCAAGTCCACCACCTTGTGATCGATCACGGTCTTGCCGGCATAACCGGAGACGAAAAGCACTTTGGTTTCCGGGCGCAGCACTTCCAGTTCTCCTGCTAACTGGCCTCCACTCATGTGCGGCATGACAACATCCGTGACCAGAAGGTGGATGGGCGATACGTGGTTCTTCGCCACCGACAAGGCGTCCACTCCATCTTTCGCCTGCAGTACGGTGTATCCGCAGCGGCCGAGATATTCAGCCGAGGAGCGGCGCACGGCCTCCTCGTCCTCGACCAGCAGGAGCGTTTCCGTGCCAGGAAGCGCGAGTTCAACGGTCGGGGTAGCGGGTTCGGCCGGGATCTCGTGCTTGTCCACGCACGGCAGATAAATCCTGAAGATCGTGCCCATCCCCGGCTCGCTGTATGCCCACACGAAGCCGTGATTCTGCTTCACAATGCCGTAAACCGTGGCCAGTCCGAGACCGGTGCCCTGTCCGGTCGGTTTGGTGGTGTAGAAGGGTTCGAAAATATGCGACAGATGCTCGGAAGGAATCCCCACGCCGGTGTCGCTCACGCTCAGGCGGATATAAGCGCCAATGGGAATGACGGCTCGCTTTTGCTGGACGTATTCATCGCTCACGTCGACCGCGGATGTTTCGATGGTGCAGCGCCCTCCCTGCGGCATGGCATCGCGCGAGTTTGCCGCCAGGTTCATCAAAATCTGCTCGATCTGCACTGGATCGAGGCGGACGCGGCACAACTCCTCGCCCGGAATAAAAATCAGCTCGATGTCTTCCCCGATCAGGCGGTGCAGTGTCTTAACGATTCCCCCCACCACGGCGTTCAATTCGACGACGCGCAGCGCTTGCGGCTGCTTGCGGCTGAAGGCGAGCAACTGGCGGGTCAATTCCGTGGCGCGCCGGGCCGCGGAAAGAATCTCCTGCACCTTGTTCTGCAGGGGAGTTCCCGGGATCACCGAATCCAGAGCCAGTTCGGAATAGCTGGTGATGATGGTCAGCAGATTGTTGAAATCGTGGGCTACTCCGCCGGCCAGGCGGCCGATGGCGTCCATTTTTTGCGCCTGCACCAGTTGCGCTTCCAGTCGAAGACGTTCGGTGAGATCGCGGCCGTTGGCGACGAAATGAGTGATGCTGCCTTGCGAGTCCCGTATGGGGCTGATGCTCTTTTCGACGTAGTAGATCTCTCCGTTCTTTTTCTTGTTGGCGAGAATACTGCGGTAGACATTGCCGGAAAGGATGGTTTGCCACAGCTCGCGGTAGGCTTCCGAATCCTGCTCGCCCGATTTGAGAATGCTTGGCAGTTTGCCAATGACCTCCTGCAGGGAGTAGCCGCTCAGCGTTTCGAAGGAGGGGTTTACATATTCAATCAGGCCGCGCAGGTCGGTGATCATGACCGTGTCGGCCGATTGCTCGACCGCACGCGAGAGCTTGCGCAATGAGTCCTCCGCCGCTTGCTGCTGCTGTTGGGACGAATGTAGATTCACAGAACAGCGGATGGTGCGCACCAGGTTGGCGCCGTTGAGTTGGGACCGCTCCATGCTGTCGACCGCTCCCGCGTGAATAATCTCAGCGACGGCTTTCTCATCCGCGTCCTCAGTCAGCAAAACGAAGGGCACGTTTATGCCGGAGCGCAGGAACTCAGAGAGAAGCTGCATGGCGGCAGAATCTCCGGTGTTGTGATCGAACAGGACCAGGCCGTAGTTTCCCTCTTCCAGCATCGTTTTCGCTTCCTGCAGGGAACTGGCATGGTCCAGTTCAGCGGGAAGCGTGCGGCGATTGCGTTCGAGGATTTCTCGAATCAGAAAGAAGTCCTCATTCCGGTTGCCCACCAGGAGGACGTGCAGAAGGGGGGCGGATAGCTCGAGTTTGGCTGCGGGAGGCACAATGTGGCGGAGCTATCTTCTTTCATCGGGGAAGTCCGGGTTTGGGAGTTCGCTTTCCCGAAGGGAAGGAGAGCAGAGGGGTCGGGGGAATTCCAGATTGGCAAAGGGCCCAGTTCGGGATTGCCAAGCGCACCCAAACCTCAACCGCCGGATTGTGGGGTCCGTCTCGCGGCCATAAGTTTTTTTCCCTTGAGTTTGCTTTCTCGTCAACCACGTTAACCAACCTTAACTTCATCCGTCTAACCGCAAACAGATCACCGGCAAGAGAGAGATCTGAAAGCTGGGACGAAATTGGGATGAAATGTAAGGAACACCACATAGATATCCCGCGTATCACTGATCAGGCAACGGTGTGCCTACAGTGAGTGCAGCTTCAACCGAGGGCGCCCAGGGAGGTTTTATGGAGAACCAGGATGTGAGCTTCAGCAAAACAACCATTGGCAACGGTAGCGGACATGTGCAGGAGGTGGTGCGCCAGGCCCACGAGGAGCTGCGTCAACTGCTGCAACAGCGTTCCGAAGTCATGCGTCGAATCGGTACCGTCAAGCAGACCATTGCCGGTCTGGCCAACCTCTTTGGCGAGGACGTTTTGAGCGAAGAATTAATGGAATTGGTTGATCGCAAGAGCAACGGCCGACAGCCCGGTTTCACCAAGGCCTGCCGCATGGTTCTGATGGAAGCCAGCCGGGCGCTGAGCGCGCGCGACGTGTGCTCGCAGATACAGGAGAGGATTCCGCCTATGCTCGCGCGTCACAAGGATCCCATGGCCTCTGTGACCACAGTGCTCAATCGCCTGGTCGATTATGGAGAGGCCAGGCCGGTAGTTCTGGACAACGGCAGGCGGGCGTGGCAATGGATTGCCGACGCGGAGTCCGAAGCATCCGGAACCGCCATTGTCGAGACGCGATCCCGCGTGAGTTGAGCGTTGGGCAATTAAAAATGTCTGGACAAATCCGTGCCTGCCGGCTGGGCGGCACGAATCCAATATTTTCTTTCTACCCTGGCAGCAACATTCCCTTTTCCAGATGTCTGGTCACGTGCGCGTACGATGCCGCGTGCGGATCGTGCGTAACCATCACGATGGTCTTGTGGAAGTCTTCATTCAGGCGTTTCAGAATCTCGAGGACTTCCGTGGCGGAATGACTATCGAGGTCGCCGGTAGGCTCGTCGGCAAGAACCAGCGTGGGATCGCTCACGATGGCGCGGGCGATGGCGACGCGCTGCTCCTGTCCGCCGGAAAGCTGCTTGGGCAAATGGCTCACACGTTCTTCCAAGCCTACCAGCTTAAGCGCGGTCATCACGTGATCGCGCCTTTGCCTAGCCGTGAGATGGGTTAGAAGCAGAGGCAACTCGACGTTTTCAAATGCGGTGAGCACAGGGATCAGGTTGAACGTCTGGAAGACGTAGCCGATATGCTCGTTGCGCCAGCGGGCCGACTGTGCGTCGCTGAAGCGGAACACGTTCTGGTTCTGTACCAGCAACTCGCCGGAAGTGGGGCGGTCGATAGCTGCGATCATGTTCAGCAGCGTGGTTTTGCCCGAGCCCGAGGGCCCCATGAGGGCAAGAAATTCGCCGGTAGCGATATCGATGGAGACATCATCGAGCGCCTTCACTTCAAAAGCGTCGCGCTTGAAAATCTTGCTGACGTTGCGGGCTTGCACGACCTTGGTTCCGGTCGCGACGCTGGGTTCCGTAGCAGTGCTCATGATTGCCCCTTAATCTTGATTTTGTCTCCATCTTTCAGATTTTGCGGACCGGCGGTGATGACGTTCTCGCCTCCAACCAGGCCATCGACCAGGAAGCCATCGTTGCGCTGGCTGAGGACGTGAATTTCGCGCGCCACGGCCCTGCCCTTGTAGGCGACAAGGACGATCTTCTTACCATCACGATCGCGGACTGCGCTGGCGGGAACCACCGCTCCCGAAGGTTGCGCGCTCCCGGTCTTTTGGTTGTTGGCGGTCTGGTCGCTAGCCAGGAACTTGACGGTGGCATTCATCTCAGGACGGAGGTAATCGTCCGGGTTCAAGACCTGAACCTTGACCTGCACCGTCGCCTTCTGGCGATTGGCCTCGGGAGAAATCTGCGCGATCTCACCGTTGTACTTGCGATCGGGATAAGCGTCTACGGTAATGACGCCTTTTTGTTTTGGGCCGAGGCGGGCAAAATCCGCTTGCGCGATGTCGAGCTCAACCTGCAGATCGTTGAGATCGGCAAGAGAAACGACCGACCCTTGCGGACCGCCCGCCGCGGCGCTGGCAAACTGCGCCGTTATGAGTTCCCCTTTTTCGGCGGTACGGTCGAGGATTGTGCCGGTGACGGGCGCGCGGATTACCGTTGCATCCAGCTGAGATCTGGCATAGTCGAGTTGCCCCTGGGCTTGAGTCAAAGCGCCGCGGGCGCGCGCGATCTCTTCCTGACGCGGGCCGATCTTCATAAGCTGGAATGCTTTTTCGAGAGAATTCACTCTCTGCTGATCGGAGTCGAACTTGGCGGTGGCGTCATCGAGCGCCTGCTTGGAGACCACGCCTCCCGCGGCCAGTTCTTTGGTGGGCGGGTGGCCCACCCTCCTCTCTCGGTCTCTACTTTCCCGTTCCGGAACTGTGGGTGCCCCGTCCTTGCGTTCTTGAGGCTGTTACGAAACTACTAGCGGGAGGCGCGCATCGGTGGCAAGATGCGGTTGTGGGCGTGAGGGCAAGGCATGGGATTCATCGAAGGAAATGCTCGGGGGCAGGGGACGCTGTTTCCGGTGACCTTGGAGGAATTAATTCCGGAAGATCATTTCTGCCGAGTCATCGATGCTTTCGTGGACCGGCTGGACATGCAGGAACTGGGATTTGCGCGGGCGGAAGCGGCCGAGACGGGGCGTCCGGGATACGATCCGCGGGATTTGCTGAAGCTGTATCTGTATGGCTATCTGCAACAGATTCGTTCCTCGCGACGTTTGGAAAGCGAGTGTCGGCGCAATGTGGAATTGATGTGGCTGCTGGGGCGGCTCGGTCCCGATCACAAAAGCATTGCTGAGTTTCGCCGGGTCCATCGCCATGCCGTGACCCAGGCGGGCGCCGAGTTAGTGCAGTTGGCGCGCTCGGTGGGACTGATCCGGGGAGAATGGATTGCCATCGATGGCTCGAAGTTCCGGGCGGTGAGCAGTGTCAGCAGCGTGCACGAGCGGGCTGCCGTGGAGCGTTATCTGGAGGGTTTGGAAACCGCCGACCGCGAAGACGAACCGGTGGTGGAAAACAGCGCGGTGGCGGCGGCTCTGGAGAAACTGCGCCGCCACACCGAACCGGAAGCTGGTTTTATGAAGACGGCTCAGGGAATGCTCCCGGCTTACAACGTGCAGACGGCAGTGGATGCCGAGCACGGCTTGATCGTGGCGCAACAGGTGAGCGATGAACCCAATGACACGCGCAGCCTGCTGCCCATGGCGGAAGCCGCGCAGCAAGCAGTGGGGGCGCTCGCAGCGCCCATCCATGTGGTGGCCGATGCGGGATATTCCAACGGAGAACAGGCCGCAGGGCGGGTGGCCCACCCTCCTCTCTCGGTCTCTACTTTCCCGTTCCGGAACTGTGGGTGCCCCGTCCTTGCGTTCTTTGCAAGGGCGGGTACGATGCTGCCGCTACCATGGGGTTGGCTATGCC
>JBAVAV010000026.1:0-2437 GCA_049585895.1 Candidatus Sulfotelmatobacter sp.
GCTGGCGTGGCTGTTCGTCCACATTCTGTTTCTGATCGGCTTCCGCAACCGCTTGCTGGTGTTCATCCAGTGGGCCTGGTCCTACGTCACCTTCGAGAGAGGAGCGCGCCTTATTACCGGCAGTACACGACTGCCGGGATGGACGGGCCTTGCCCCGGAATCGGCTGCTGCGGAACACGAGCAAGAAATTTCCGCTGGAGCGCGCAAATGAGAGTAAGAATATTCTTTAAGAGGCATGCCGGGAGAAACTCAATCAAGGCTTCCGTACTTATGAGAAATAGCTTCATTCGTTACAACTTCGTTCGCCGGACTTTGCTCTGTATCGCGGGGGTTGTATTCGCCTGCTCCATGGCATCGGCGGAAATTCTGAAAATCGTCGTCAACGACACCATCCAGCCCATCACCGAGGAATACATCGGCCGCGCGATTGCCGAGGCGGAACGCCGAAATGATCAGGCAGTTTTGATCGAGATCAATACCCCGGGCGGGCTGGTCGATTCCACGCGCGAGATCATCGAAAAGATCACGAGTTCCTCCGTGCCGGTAATCATTTACGTCACGCCCAGCGGCAGCCGGGCCGCTTCCGCGGGGTTCTTCATCCTCGAATCCGCCGACATTGCTGCCATGGCTCCGGGCACGAATACGGGCGCGGCGCACCCTGTGATTCTGGGACAGAAGATGGATGATGTGATGAAGGAGAAGCTGGAGAACGACGCCGCCGCTCTCATGCGTTCGGTCGCCGCCAAACGCGGACGCAACGTGGACGTGGCGGAAAGCACGGTGCGCCAGTCCAAGTCTTTCACCGAGCAGGAAGCTCTGTCGCAGCATCTCATCGATTACGTCGCTACCAGTGAAGACGACCTCTTTCGGCAACTGCAAGGCAAGAGCTTCAAACGCTTCAACGGCCAGGACACCACACTGAAACTTTCCGGACAGCCCATCGTGCCCTTCGGCATGACGCTCAAAGAGCGCATCCTCGCCTACCTGATGGATCCCAACGTGGCGTTTATTCTGCTGGCCGTCGGGGCGCTCGCCCTCTACGCAGAATTCAATCATCCGGGGGCAGTCGTGCCCGGCACGGTTGGGATTGTCTTCATTCTGCTGGCGGCGTTCGCGCTCAACCTTTTGCCCACGCGCTTTGCCGCGCTGGTGCTCATCGTTGGCGCGTTCGCCCTTTTCGGCGCTGAGGCCAAATTCGCCTCTCACGGCGTGCTTACCATCGGCGGAATCGCGCTGCTGACGCTGGGAGGGCTACTGCTTGTCGACGCGCCCATTCCCGAGATGCGGGTTCATCTCCTCACCGCGCTCGCCGTAAGCATTCCTCTGGGCTTTATCACCGCATTCCTGATGACGATCGCGTTGCGGGCGCGGCGCAACAAAGTGGTCACGGGCGCCCAGGGATTGGTCGGAGCAACCGCCGTGGCGCAGACCGCACTTTCCCCGCAAGGCAAAGTCTTCGTCCACGGCGAACTCTGGGATGCAGTCGCTTCCTCAGCCTTGCCGGTGGGACAACTGGTGGTCGTCCGCAAGGTGGATGGCCTGACGCTTCAGGTGGAACCGCTCGCCGCCGTGCCACCTTCGGCACGCACAATTGCGGCAATTCCATAGCGGCCAACACTGCACTTCATACGTATCAACCCAAGCAACCGGCGCACGTCCGAATTCCGCGCCTGCGCCTGCCCATTAGGTTTACAATCCGCGTCAGTAGTAGGACTGCGTTCAAGCGTGGAGGAGCGGTATGGAAGTCTTTGGATTCGGCGTCACAACTATCGTCATCGTCATTGTTGTCATCTATCTACTCAGTTCAATCAAAATCCTGGCCGAGTACGAGCGCGGCGTGATTTTCCGCCTCGGCCGTTTGTTGCCGGTCGCCAAGGGTCCGGGAGTGATTCTGGTGTTCGCTCCCATCGACCGGCTGGTTCGCGTCTCGCTCCGGCAGGAAGCTCTCGAAGTCCCGCCGCAGGACATCATCACGCGCGACAACGTGACGTTGAAGGTCAACGCCGTGATCTTTTTGCGCGTGATCGAGCCTAACAAGGCGGTCGTGGAAGTTTCCAACTACGTCTACCAGACTTCACAGTTTGCGCAGACTACGCTGCGCTCCGTCCTCGGCGAGCAGGAACTCGATGAATTGCTTGCCCACCGCGAAAAGATCAACCTCCGCCTGCAAAGCATTCTCGACCAGCACACCTCGCCGTGGGGTGTGAAGGTAACCAACGTCGAAGTGAAGCAAGTGGACATGCCGGAATCCATGCTGCGCGCCATGGCCAAGCAGGCCGAAGCCGAACGTGAAAAGCGGTCGAAGATCATTCACGCCGAAGGCGAATTCTCGGCCGCGCAGCGCCTGGTCGATGCCGCTCATTTGCTGGCCACCGAGCCGGTCAGCGTGCAGCTCCGTTATCTGCAGACCTTGACCGAAATCGGCGTCGAGAAAAAC
>JBAVAV010000027.1:0-2951 GCA_049585895.1 Candidatus Sulfotelmatobacter sp.
ATACAACATTCTGTACGCCGGCCAGCAACAGGAAGACGAATTGCACTGCTACGTGTTCGACGTTGCGCCCAAGGAGATCGTCGGGAAAAAACGCTATTTCCAGGGACGCATCTGGGTGGACGATCACGACTTCCAGATCGTGAAGACCTACGGACAGGGCGTGCCGGAAACCGTCGATAAGAAAAAGAGAGGGAAAGAGGAACACCTTTACCCGAAGTTCACGACCTGGAGGTCACAGGTTGACGGGCTGTATTGGTTTCCTACCTACACGCGGGCCGATGACACGCTGCACTTTCAGGTGCAGGAAGTGCACATCCGCGAGATCGTCAAGTACGAGGATTACAAACGCTTCGGCTCGAACGTGAAGATTCTGTATCAGGGAAAAGAACTGCCCAAGGCGGATCAGAAGGATCAGAAGCCGGATCAGCAGAAACCGGATGCGCCGCCGAATTCGCAGCCGCCGCAGAAGTAGCTGTCAGCCATCAGCTATCAGCTCTCAGCCAACACCCAGATCCCTCACTTCGTTCGGGATGACATCGAGTGTGCGGGCGCTGGTCTTGTCTGAAAGCTGATAGCTGAGAGCTGACAGCTAGTAAAACAGATACTTCCTCCACTTATCATCCGATCGTCCCATCAAACGCATGATGTGGCGGCTGGTGTGGAGGTTGAAAGCGCGAGGCTCGCGCATCAGCCTCATGCCGGCTTCGCCGGGAAACTGATTGCCCTTACGGCGGTTGCAGGGATGGCAGCAGGCGACGAGGTTCTCCCAGGTGGAAGAGCCTCCGCGAGAGCGCGGCACGACGTGGTCGAGCGTCAGGTCGCCCGAAGACAGCACGGTGGAGCAGTACTGGCAGGTGTTGCGGTCACGCAGCAGAATGTTTTTCCGCGACAGGGCGCGGCTCTGGTGCGGGATACGGCGGTACTCAAGTAGGCGAATCACGGAGGGCACGCGCATGGCGAAGCGCGCGGCGTGCAGGAAGTGTCCGTTTTCCTCTTCGGTCATGGCCACGCCCTTCAGCACTAAGACGAGGGCGCGCCGAGCCGCGCACACGTTGATGGGCTCATACGAAGCATTCAGCACCAGGACGGGAGCGTGCAGAGTATTGCCGTTGCTATCGTGGTGCAGGGCCGCCGGCACGAACACGCCGGCGGCGTGCCTGCCTGTTGGTCCGGCCTCGTGTTCGATCCTGGGTGACATGACGCTCTTCCTAAGAATCCCTGGCGCTAATAACCGAATGGAGCTTGTCCCTATACGACCCTTACCTGGCTAGCTCCCTACAGCCTTGGCCAGCGAAACTTCTTGTGCTGCCAGCCCGTCGTCGATCCGACTGTCGTCAACGCGTGGGCCGATCTCGGCATATTGCGCCGAGGCCTTCAAAGTGCGGGCAACCGTGGCGACCCAAACTTTGGTCGCGCCCGCTCGCAGCAGAACGCGGGCGCACTCGGAAACGGTGGCCCCGGTGGTGTAAACGTCGTCGACCACCAGCAACTCGCGGCCACGGACGGCCTCGGGTTGGGCCACCGCGAACGCTCCACGCATATTCTCGCGTCGCTGATGACTGGTGAGACCGGTCTGCGACTGGGTTTCGCGCTTCCGCTCGAGAACTCGTTCGCCAAGGTGCAGCCGATCCCCCAAAGAATTAAGTTTCAAGGCCGCTCGCGCGATCAATGCGGCCTGATTGAAACCACGCTGACTTTGCCTGGCGCGAAATAAGGGAACGGGCACAACCAGTACCGGCGCCGCGGCCAACTCCGGCTCCAGCGCGGCGATCGCTTCGGCCAGCATGCGTCCCAAAACATTGGCCGCCGGACGCACCCCACCGTACTTGAGCAGATGGATCAACTCACGCAGACCACCTTCATAGCTGCCGTAAGCCACGGCACGCGCGAACGTGGGCGCAACGCGGCGGCACAATCCACAACGGGGCTCGCCGGCGGCGCTGGGAACCGCGTAAGGAGAGAACAAACGTTCTCCGCACATCGCGCATACGCCATCCGCGATAGGATGCATGGCATCGAGGCACTCGTGGCAGACCGGAAGCCGGGAAATCCTGATCAGGGGTGCGCCGCAAATGCGGCAATCGCCGGGAAACAAAACTGCGAAGAGACTTTCGGCCAACAGGCTGGCCCGTGAGGCAACCGAGGGCCCCAACACTGCAGACTTGGCTTGGGCAGCCCGAATTTGGTCTCCACTACTGCTGAAGACGGCCTCCTGACACCCGCAGGCAGTCCATGCCGCCGGGCGGGCGACTCCTGTGTCGAGTAAGAGAAGTATAGCGGGCTTCCGGGCCGCTAGGCAACGTTACGCTGGGTCGGAGGGGCGGCGCTGTTCGCTGCAAGGATTGCGCCGGCCTCTGGCAGCCGCGCACGCACATGCATGAAAATCAAGCGGTAATCGCGACGGAAACATTCTCCGCAGCGCACCGGCTGCAGCAAGAAGATCGGCAACACATATCGTTCAGAGAACGTGCGCCGGCGGGATCGAAACCCGGCGTTGCTGCCGCAATCGGGACAGCGAAATTCGGCCAATCGATGAAGCCAGGAGAGAATGGGAGAATCGTTAGCCATTTGTGTACGTCTCAGAGTGTTGAAACAACGAAGGGGCATCTAAACCGAATGAGGAGCATTCTACTCTGCCGTCGCGAAACAAGCTACTGCGAAACACGCCCGCTTTTCCAGCATTGCACTTGTCATGCACACACGCCGCATGCTAACGTGCGCCGTCCAGCGTTTTGAATGAGTTAGACAAATTGGTCTCAACCCACCCTATGCGAGGATTTTGTCCATGAGCGATGCGGCCCCACCCACGGCTGGCAAGAAACACGTCCCGTATGTCCCTGAAACAATGGAAATGAAGGAGTTTACACTCCGGGCCATACTGCTTGGACTTCTGATGACGGTCGTTCTGGGAGCGGCCAATGCCTACCTGGGCCTGCGGGCCGGCATAACGA
>JBAVAV010000028.1:0-3827 GCA_049585895.1 Candidatus Sulfotelmatobacter sp.
AGTGGAGGGTCCGCGCATCGGAGAAGGGCAAAAGAGTCCACCACGCGATGCGCATTCCGGGCCTCGCTTTTCAGCTCGCGACCCTTTATAAACGCCTTCCAATGGCGATGCTATGCCCTCACGGAACGTTACGACTGGTCACAATTGAACGCTTTTTGAAATGACTCGGGAGGCGCACTCTTAGCGCTTGGGCGGGAACCGGGAAATCCGGGCGCCTCTTCCAAAATTGGCGGCCATCCCACTACTCCCCGCGCAATTCGAGGCGCACCAAGTCGAAGAGGACCGCCGGCGCAGCCGCCAGGCGGAAGGACTTTCTTCACGACCTATATCACGCCTTTAATACCGTGCCCCTCACCGCGCTGCAGCTTGGTGGCTACCAGCACCGCCAGCACCGTGGCCGTGCTGCGAACGTTTCCCGCGATGGTGATGAGTGCTTCTGACACCGGCGGATGTTGTTCCGACAGTCCCTCAAGGCGTGCGCTAACGCTGTGAAGCTGGTCCACTTCGTCCAGAATCGCTTCAAAAGCCATGGGTATGCCCCTTTCATGGGGCTAAGAGGAAGAGAACTTCAGATGGACTGCTTAGTTCAGAGGACCTGAAAGAGGAGAAGTGGTAACCACCTCACTGCCCACTATAGCACATTCAGCAGGTGATTGCTGGCTCCAAATTTCCACTCTGATCGGTTCGCACTCGTGACATCACTCGCGGAAGTCGCCTGAGGAAATGGCACAGTGAGACTTCCAGTCGTGCAGAATCTAGTCGTGCAGAACAATGTTGAGAAGTGAACTGTGGACTTGCAACCCACCGTTGTAATGAATGAAACCCAACTTCCGGAATCGGTTCATGAAGAAGCTAACCCTCGACCGTGTGGTGCCGATCATCTCCGCCAGGGTCTCCTGACTGATCTTAGGCACCACGCTCTCGGGTTTGCCTTCCTTTCCGAAGTGTGCCAGGAGCAGCAGAATCCGAGCCAGCCTCTTCTCGCTGGAGTTAAAGAGTTGGTCCACAAGGTCCTCTTCGTACCGAATGTTCCGCCCTAGCAAATACGCCACAAACATGTCAGACAACGTATGTTCACGATGCAGCGCCAGCATCATGGCCTGCTTGTCAATTCGCATCAGTTCGCAGTCCGTCATTGCGGTTGCAGTGCCCATGCGTACAGGCTGTCCCGCCAGGCCGCCTTCTCCGAAGAAGTCGCCCGGACCCAATATTCCGATCGTGGCTTCCTTGCCGTTCTTCGAAACCACGGTGAGCCTCACCTTACCGTTCTGGATATAAAACACCGCATCACACGCTGCGCCTTGAGCGTAAATTGTTTTTTTCTTTGGAACCAACACGATTTTCCGCCCCTCTCCGATCGTGTTGAGAAAACGCTCCGGGTCGAAATCGCGGCTAATAGGGACAGCCACAATTCCGCTGACGTCATTCTGCTTGGGTGGGAGTGTCGAGTCGATCCGGATTTGGCGGGATCTCTTCACTGTGCGGGAAGAACCGCTGGCTTGCCGAGCTGGAGACATAAATACCTCCTTCGGCCTAATCAATGAACGTCCCCAATACTACATCCTTCTCGATCAAATGAATATCCATAACGTAGGCGACCAACCACAGGAAGGAGGCCGCAAAAGCGATGTTCCGGCCGAAAGCTCGGCACCCATTCTTGTTCGTTTGTCCTGTCCTTACATTAAATATAACGAAGAATCCCCTTGTCTGTGCGACACAACACATTTCCCCCCGCATTGCAGCACCGCACGCATCGCTAAACACCCTGCTAGTGGACGGCCAAACTTGGGGCCTGCCGGTTACCAAAGCCGATGTCCCGTCGCACATCCCCGCAACGAGACCACGGGTTAACCCTCTTTAATCAACTTAGCGTTAACGTAGTTGGTAGACGGTATCTGGCCACGCTCGGCAGCCGTACTTCATCCTCGCATCAAGGCAGAGGCTATGCACAATTCAAATGTCCCCACATTACGGCGCAGCTCGCGGCTGCCGGTCACCCTCCCCATATTGGTTACTAGCCTGGCGCCGGGGACGCAGTTTTCCGAAGTCTGCGAGACCATGGTGGTCAACGCTCATGGTTGTTCCATGCGTTCTCCAATCAAACTCGAAGCCGGAGTTCCCCTGCACTTCCACAATCAGGATGGCCGCGAGACGACCGCCAAGGTCGTTTCCTGCCAGCCCCTTGGAGCCGACCGCGTCAGTTGGACTTTGGGCGCGCGCTTTGACCAGCCGGAAAACTTCTGGGGCCTGCAGACTGTCCCTAAAGATTGGTCGAAGCTGCCCTCGCCATCGCAAGAAAAGCTGGCTCCGAAGCTCGTGCCCGATCCCCGCCAGCCCATGCCGCCGGATCAGGCGGCGGCCTCGGTGAAGATCGCGCTCGACCGAATCCGCAAGCAACTTTCGGACGAGCATCTCAAGATTGTGCTCGCCGAACTGGTTCGTCCCCTGGAAGCCCAGGTGGCCGGCCTGGAAGAAAAACTGGCGCAGGGGGGTAAGCGCAACCGCTTCGAAGTGTCGCTGTCGCAAATTCCGCCCGAGCTCGAACAGCAGTTGGAGCTCCGCCTGAAGAAAGAGCTGGGACCCCAAGTCCTGAAGCAGGCAAAGGAGCAGTCGGAACAGGTGCTGGAAGCGGCCAAAGCGGCCATCGACCAGAAGACCACCGAAAGCCACGATCAATTTCTGCAGCGGGTCACGCGCGAACTGCAGGCCGTGGAACAACGCACCCAGGGCCTTTCCGCCGAGTTCGGTCACAATCTGCGCGAGCACCTGAACCGCGGCCTGGGAGAACTCCATCAGGAAGTCGTAGACGCGGGCAACCGTCTGAAGCGGCTGAGCGAGGATCTCCTGCAAGTCATGGAGCACAGCCTGGGCGAAGAGCATGACGTCCGCCGCCGGCAACTGGAACAAGTTCAAGCCGCGGTCTCGTCGGAATCGTCGCGCCTTCAGCAACAAATTGCCGACCTCGATCGCCGTATGGGCAAGCTCGACGAATCAGCCTGCCGGCTGGAATCGGGCCTCGACAAGCGCCTCTCGCAAATGGCCCTCGACACCGTGAGCAGCGCGCGCAGCCAGATGGAGAGCGCGCTCGAAGTAGCTCTGAACGAGCTGGGCACGCGCAACGCCCAGGAGTTGGGAAATCAACTGGACGAAGCCGGCGCAAACCTGAAGATAATCCAGAAAGGGATCGAGGCCTCAGCCTCTGAATCGCTGAAGATGCAGGTCGCTGAAACTTTGCAATCGTTCGAGCGCAGCATGGACGACTTGGCCCAGAAATCCGTGGAGCGGTGGCGCATCGCTTTCGCCGGCGGCCTCAATTCGCTGGTAAGAATTCTGGGCGAGCAATTTGTCTTGCAAGCCTCAGTCGACGGCAACGCAGGCCAACTTGGGGCGAATGATAAGCCGCGCAGCGGCCCCCGAAGATAAATCACTCTACGGCGCGATCAGACGTTCAATCGCGAAGCGGCGCAAGTATCCAGCCCACAGCTTGCTCTGAGCTTGCCGGGGAGCGTAAGCCTGCGACAGGCCTCGTCAGGACGCCCAGCGCTCTCGCTCTCCCGTCCCACCCGGTAATGAGACCACCCACTGTCCATCCGCCTGCCGCGGATGAACCACAAACTTCCATGCGATATCAAATTCTGAGATACCTTGAGATAGGGATCCCAACCGCATGACTTCGCCTATGCTTACTCGGCTCTTAGAGATTCTCTGTCGCCACGAATTTTCCTGGCCGCACACCGGAACCGCAGGCCAGGACTACCAGGTTTGCCTCAACTGCGGAGCGGTCTACGAATTCGATTGCGCAACCATGCGCCGCACCGGCCGACTTG
>JBAVAV010000029.1:0-1893 GCA_049585895.1 Candidatus Sulfotelmatobacter sp.
ATTGAAATTTATTATACTTAGAGTCGCTCAACGATTATGAAAATTGTACCACAAAGGCGACTTTTTTTCGACCCCACGAAAGGCCGGAATCCCGCCAGTTAACGGCTGCATTTTCAGGCCGTCTGACGCTGGTTGGAAGGCTGCCGAAGAGCACACTCCGTTTCATATATCGGCACCTTATCGCGTAACCTCCAATCTCACTAGCCGGTCCTGATAAAATAGATCGAGGAATCCTCAACAGCACATGCCAGTTCCAGTTTCCCAGATGTGGACCGTTTCGAGCTATGTTCTTCGCCAGAAGCTCGCCGGGCGCAAGCAGTATCCGCTCGTGCTCATGCTCGAGCCGCTGTTCCGCTGCAATCTGGCTTGTGCCGGATGCGGCAAGATTCAGTATCCCGCTCACATCCTGAAGAAGGATCTCACGCCCGAAGAATGCTTTCGTGCAGTCGACGAATGCGGTGCGCCCATGGTTTCGATTCCCGGTGGCGAGCCGCTTATGCATCCGCAGATCGGCGAGATCATTGAAGGACTGGTCGCGCGCAAGAAATACATCTACCTGTGCACGAATGCACTGCTGCTCAAGGAAAAGCTCGATCTTTTCGAGCCGAGCAAGTACCTGACTTTCAGCGTGCACCTGGACGGCCAGCGCGAGGAGCACGACCTGGCCGTTTGCCGCGAAGGGGGATACGACATTGCGGTCGACGGCGTTAAGGAAGCGCTGAAGCGCGGCTTCCGGGTCACCACCAATACCACGCTGTTTGACGGAGCAAATCCGAAGTCGGTGCGCGCGTTCTTCGACGAGATGATGGACCTGGGCGTCGAAGGCATGATGCTTTCGCCGGGCTACTCCTACGATAAGGCGCCCGACCAAAAACACTTCCTTGGCCGCGCCCGCACGCGCCGCATGTTCCGCGCGATCTTGGCGAACCGAAAGAAGAGCTGGCGCTTCAACCTGTCACCGCTGTTTTTGGAATTTCTGATGGGCAAGCGCACCTACCCCTGCACGCCGTGGGGCATGCCTACCTACAACATTTTTGGATGGCAGAAGCCCTGCTACCTGCTGCAGGACGGCTACGCCGAGACTTTCGCCGAGCTGCTGGCCACGACTGAATGGAAGAACTACGGCACCGAATCGGGCAATCCCGCCTGCGCTAATTGCATGGTGCACAGCGGATATGAAGCTTCGGCGGTAAACGCCACCTTCAGCTCCCTGGGCGGATTCCTCGCCACCGTGAAAGGCACGCTCTTCACCAGTTATCGCGATGAAGAGGCGCTTCGTCTGCTGGATGAACCTGACGCGCCGCTGCATCCGCTGGTGCAGATCGCGACGCCAAGCGAATCCCTGCAAGAAACCCGCGCGTAAGTCATGACAGGCAAAGAAGCCGGCCACATCGACCACGGCTCCGCGCAAGCGATGCCGCCCCACGTCAACACGCCCAATCCTGACGCTCTTGAAGTCGCTCCTGGGACCGTCCACGAGAAACTGGAGGGCTGGATCCCCCAACTCGCCAGCGAAGAGGAAATCCGCGGCGCACTGGAAAAAGCCTTCGACTACCGCGGCGACATCACCATCACGTGCAAAGACGGATCGAAAATCGAAGGCTACCTATTCGACCGCCGCTCCGCCGCTACTCTGAAAGACTCCGTCGTCCGCCTCTACCCGAGGGATTCGAACGAAAAAGTCTCTATCTCCTACGCCGAGATAGCTGCCCTTGCCTTCACCGGACGCGACACCGCCGCCGGCAAGAGCTGGGAAGCCTGGATGAAAAAATACGCGGAGAAGAAAGCTGCCGGGGAGAAGAATATCGGCTTGCAGCCCGAACCGCTGGAATAGCTCTTGAAATGCCCTTATGAGCCGTGCTGGGTGAAAGGGATCCTTCGACTGCGAAGAGC
>JBAVAV010000030.1:0-3945 GCA_049585895.1 Candidatus Sulfotelmatobacter sp.
ATTACATACTCGTTGCGCAAACCCGAAGCCTTTTCGTGGATCGCCGCGTTGCGCTCCGCGTTCAGCACCACCTGCGTCACGCCGGTGCGGTCGCGCAAGTCGACAAAAATAAGGTTGCCCAGGTCGCGCCGCCGGTTCACCCAGCCCATCAGCACGGCTTTTTTCCCCGCGTCAGATGCACGCAAAGCCCCGCACATGTGCGTTCGCCGTAAATCGCCTAGGAAGTCGAGCACAGTGTGTCCTTGCAAGTGAGAATGCGGCAGAAAACCGCATCGCAGATTATAAATGGTGGGAGAAATCGAAGGGCGATCCAGCCCCTGAGGCGGGCCTCAGGGGCGAGAGCCGGATCGGCAAGTCTTCTGCGCGAAATTTACTTCTTGGCCGCCTTCCCGTCCATGACCGTGGTCCACTTGGTTCCGTCCTGCGACATCTCGTACATAAAGTTGTACGAGGTCGCCGAGGTTATCTTCATGGTGAACCGGCCCTTCATGGTCATGCCGCCCATCTTATCGTCCCCCGTCCATGTCCAGGTATCGCCATCGACCGTACCTCTGGAATCCTCGAACTCGCCAAAGCTGTCGAATGCGCGGTAGGTATAAGCTTTATCGTCATTGCTGTAGCCCATTACAGACAGGCCCACTCCGTTGCCCATTGAACTCTTGAACTCGGAGTGGCAGACCAGATAAAAGCCGCCTTCCATCCACTCGCACTTTTCGTTCTCTGTCATCGTTCCACCCGGACCCATCGCTCCCGGCTTCATGTTTCCATCCAGTGTCCAGGTGCCGGCGAATGCATCGAGCTTGTTGACTTCCGGCCCCGGTTTGGGAGGCCCCGTCTGTGCGATCGCCGCCGCCGCCAATCCCATCGCTGCCACCAAAATCATTGTCGCCCGTTTCATGCGCATCTCCTCGAATCGTATTCTGCTGCGAGTTCTTATTCGTCGATGTAGGGCATCAAAGATAAGCAACCCTCGCCCCCGCACGCGGATTCTAGCCGCAGTCTCGCAGCCAGTCAACGCTGCGGCATCCATCGGCATCCTGGGCGCGCCTTCATTCAACCATCAACTTTCACACCCTGTATCATTCGCGCTAACTGCTCTCTCGGCACAGCGACCTGCTCGCCGGTCGCGAGATTCTTTACCGCGAACACGTCCGCCTTCACCTCATTCTCGCCCACGATTAAAATGTATTTCGCTCCGGCCTTCGTCGCGGCCTCAAACGACTTCTTTAGCCGGAAGCTCTCGTCTCCCAACTCGACCACCAGATCGTGCCGCCGCAACTCCCGCGCCAGCCGTGCCGCCTCAACGTTCATTCCTGCTCCTAGCGCCGCCACGTACACATCCGGCTTGCGCACTACGCCTTTGGCCGAGGCCGATTCCTGCAACGACATCACCAACCGGTCTTCGCCGATGGCAAATCCAATTCCCGGAGCGGCCGGGCCGCCCAGCGCATCCGAGAGCCCGTCATACCGCCCCCCGCCGAGAATCGCATTCTGCGCGCCGAGCGCGCCGTGCGTAAACTCAAACGCCGTGCGCGTGTAGTAATCCAGCCCGCGCACCAACCGGTCGTTTAACGAATATCGGACCCCAACCCTGGTGAGAATCTCTTGCACTGCATCGAAGTGCGTGCGGCACGGCTCATCCAGAAACTGGCTGATGCGCGGCAACTTCTCGATGATTGGCTGATCCTCTGGCACCTTGCAGTCAAACACGCGCAGCGGATTCGTCACCGCCCGCCGCTGGCAATCCGCGCACATTTTCCCGACCACCGGCGCCAAAGCCTTGCGCAGCGCCTCGTTGAATTTCGCGCGGTCATTCGGACACCCCACCGAATTCAGTTCCAGATTCCATTCGGTAATCCCCAGCCGATCGAGCAAAGTGGCCAGCATCTCCAACACCTCCGCATCCCGCGCCGGAGACTCGCTCCCTGCCGAAGCCGGACCAATCACTTCCGCCCCGATCTGAGAAAACTGCCGGTAGCGCCCCTTCTGCGGCCGCTCCCGCCGAAACTGCGGCCCGATGTAGTAAAGCTTGTTCAGCCCCCGATCCCAAAGCTTATGCTCGATGTAAGCACGAACAACGCCGGCGGTATTTTCCGGCCGTAACGTCAACGACTGGCCCTTGTCGCTCTCCGCTCGCCCGCGATCCTCCCACGTGTACATCTCTTTAGCGACGACATCGGTCTCCTCGCCGACGCCCCTCGCAAACAACTCCGTCGACTCGAAAATCGGCGTGCGAATTTCCTGGAAGTTGTAAGCGCGAAACACATCCCGCACCGCCGACTCCACAAAATTCCACAGCGCCGTCTCCGGCGGCAGCAAATCCCGCGTTCCCCGGACAGCTTTAATCATTTAGTTCCCAGTTCCCAGTTCCCAATATCAATCCTTTTTCGTCTGTCATCCTGAGCGGAGCCAGCGCTTCGCGAACGCGAAGCGTTGGCGAAGTCGAAGGATCCCTTTCAGCTCATTCCTCCCGCCGGTCCCGTCAGGGAGTTCGCTCCACATACTTGTGTCATCCGAAACACCGGAAGATGCCTAGACGCGACCGCCTCAACGCATACGGAATAGGGATCCTTCGACTCCACAAACCGATTCGCAAAGCGAATCGGTTTGTTCCGCTCAGGATGACAGCCTCGGTACTCAGTACTCGGCTCACTACTCCCGCAAGTACTCCTCCGTATACCCCAAATAATTCCGCGCATAGCGCATGATCGTCTCCTGATCCTTCTCATCCAGCTTGCGCCGGAACTTCCCCGGAGACCCCATCCACAGCGACCCCGGTTCCACCACCGAGCGCTCCGGAATCAGCGTTCCCGCCGCGATAATCGACCCCGCCCCAATCTTCGCGCCATTCAAAATAATCGATCCCATCCCGATCAAACACCGGTCCTCAATCACGCATCCATGCAAAGTAACCGAATGCCCCACCGTGACATACTCGCCCAGCGTCACGCCGTACGTGTTCTTCATGCCGTGCAGCACCGAGCAATCCTGCACATTCGAATGCGCCCCAATACGAATCGCATACACATCGCCTCGCACTACTGCGTTCATCCACACGCTGGCGTGCTCGCCCAGCACCACGTCGCCGATAATCTGCGCCGAATCGTCGACGTAGCACGTAGGCGGAATTACCGGCTTAACACCTTTAAAGGATCGAATCATAACCTTCCGCACAACCCAGAAATCTCAGCCAATCTTTGTCTTTGTTGTCTTTGTCGTCTTTAGTCGTTGTCATTGTCATCGAGAACCTCTGAACATAGCACGCCGCCACGCCACTTCGTAAACAGCAAGACGAACCATGTGGCGACAGCCGCCTCAGCTGTCCCGCCGGCGCGAAGCGCGGCGGAATCTTCACGGCGCAGGCAAGGGTTTCCCACTCCGGCACTCGGCCTGAAAAAGAACTCCTCCCATCACCGCTGCCGCACTGTCTTTTATGTTACAAAGAATCAGGTTTCCCGTCCGCGCGCCCGGTACCCGCGTGGGAAAAGCCCTCCGAGCCTCATCCTGAGACAGGTAGGCTCATGCTGCGCGCACCGCACCTGATTATTCGCACCACCATCGCTCTCTCATTATTACTAGTGCGGCCTGCCTTCGCCCAGGACTCCGCCACCGCGGCCATCCGTGGCACTGTCGTCGATCCTCACGGCCTTCGCATCGCAGGAGCAGGCATCGCCGTTGTGAACGCCGCCACCGGCCGGCGCTATTCCGTCACCACCGACTCCGAAGGCCGCTTCGCACTCGACCTTCTTCCGCCCGGCGACTACTCCGCCCGAGTCGTGGCCCAAGGCATGTCGCCGCAAATCACCCCGCCACTGCACATTGACGTCGGCGGCGCCGCCGAACTTGAATTTCGCCTCTCCATCGCCGGCGCTCAGGAGAAGGTCACCGTCTCCGGCGACCCTCAACTCGTAGAAACTCAGCCCAGCGCCGTCTCTACCATCCTCG
>JBAVAV010000031.1:0-2384 GCA_049585895.1 Candidatus Sulfotelmatobacter sp.
GCCCTGTTCCTTTAGACAGCGACCGGCTTTGCACACCAAATGCCTCGGCGAACCGAATAAATGTGCAGGCCGGGGAATTTATGTGCAGACGGCTCGGCTGCGTCAAGTTCAGTCCGGTGAGGCGATCTCAAACTCCACCTGCAAGACCTCGCCCAGCCGATTAACTTCTGCCAAGGCCAGTCGTAGTGCGTTCAGGGGGTCCGTGTCGGTCGGCGTAAAGAACTCCGTTTTGCAGAAGCGGCACTCGCCTTTCAAGAGGGCGGTGTCCAGCCGCTCAATGGAAACCTCGATTACGCCCTTGCCGCACTTTAGGCAGCGCACGCGGGCGGTCGTCAATTCGGATAGAGGAATGCGCAGCATTTTCTTAGGGTGCAGCTGAATCTCCAACACCGTTGTCAGGCGGCCTTGGGCAAGGGTAACGGCTGGTTCGTCAGGATTTTATGGCGTTTGCCCTTCCCGAGGCGAGTTTGCGTTTGGCGGTGGAACCAGGACTCGAACTTGTCCCAGTCGCCGTTCAGTTCGATGCAGCGCAGGTGCAGCACCGCTTCCGCTTTCCCGCGGAGCCAACGCATGCCCGAGCAATCCAGACGCTCGCCCACCAGGTGGCGCACCGCTCCCTCCACTTGGCCCGTGGCGATCACCAGGTCTTGCTCCATCCAGTGGGCGTAGCGCATCATCCTCTGACGCGGCTGCACGTAGCCGATCAACTTCGTCAACGCTCGACGCCGCCCCTTCGTGCCGGGGCCGCGCGTCGGCACCCGACTCCGCAAGAGACGCAGGCGTCTCAGCAAGGTCTTGGTCTTGCCGCCATACACCAACTCTTTGAGTTCCTCCACCCAGGCGGCCAACTCCTCGCTGCCTTCTTTGTGATAGTGCCGGCCCAACGCCCACAACTTCTCCACCACGTGGCACACGTCCAGCGTGAAGATTGCCTTGGGAAAGAGCGGCTTCACGTTGTCCTTCAAGCTCTTGGCCCCGTCCATGACGATCTGCACCGTCTTGGTCATGTCCGGGCCGAAGCCGCGCTTGGTCGCTTCCGTACGCGCCCACAAGGCCGCCGCCTTGCGACCCGCGAACGTCGCGTACAACTTCTTGTTGAGCGGGCCGTGCAGTCGGCCGTCCGTCCCGCGGCGCAGCGTGTACATCACTACCACCACCGCTTCCCGGCCATTCTTGCTCTTGTCGCCTCTTTTCCGGCGTTTCTTGCTCCCCCGCGCCAGGCGCCGGGCTCGGCCCCGATGCCGCTGGCAGCCGCACCGGCAGCTTCTTTCGTGCCGCGGCCGACGCCTGCCGCGCCGCTTCGCCAACTCGTCCTCCGTCGCCGTCGGCGGGCACTTGCCGTCGATCTCGATCACCAGCACTTCGCCCTCGCGATGCTTCGGCGACGCAGCCGGATGTTGACGCATGAACGCCGCCGCCTCGCGGCCCATACCCAGCACCACTTGCTCGATCGTCTCGGTCGCCGGCGCCCACTGCAGCACCGCCTTGCACGTCATCCGCGCCGCCTTGAAGCTCATCCGCGTCGCCAGCCGCGCCACCCACTGCATCACCCACGGCGTCAGGCGATCGCGCGTCAAACCCAGCACCACGTCGAGCGGGAAGTAGCCACCGCCGCCCCGCCGCGCCTGCATGTATTGACGCCCATACGTCACTTCGCCGTAGCACGTCTTCAGGGTGCGTTCGGCATACGCGGCGCCGGGGCGATAGGCGCCGTCCTCGTGGTACGGCTGCACGTCCAAGCGTTCGTGACGGGCCGTGAGAAACAGCCGAATCAAGCAACAACCCAGAACTGCAATGCCGACCAACAACTCTTTCTCGAACAGCCAGAACGGCGACGCGCACGTCTGGCAATCGGTTACCAGCTTGTCGAAGGCCGCCTGGGCCTCGGCGGCGACCGAGGCCCGCGTGACTGGACAATCGTTCGCCGCCTGGTTACGTTGACTTCGCATGGAGCAGACTCCGAGCCGCGTGGTTCAAGTAACGGCAAGGATATGCTCCATGTTCCTTCTCAGCTGCGCCCGTCAGCCAAAAATCCCCGAAAAAGGCCCGTTTCGGGACAAAAACGCAAGAAAACGCTGGTAGAATCACCAGCTACACCCATTTCTTCTCTTCCTGTGGTGCTGCCGCACGCTGCGATGCCTGGCGCGCCTCCCGGCGAATCTGCGGGATCAAGGCGTCGCGCTCGATCGCTTGCAGCAGGGCGCCGGCTTTGAGGCTGCGCATCTGTTCAAGCAATTCCAGGACTTGAAGGGCGCGCATGCGGTCGGACGACAACACCGGCTCCGAGAGCTTCTTGAGAACAATATGAGCACGCCGTTCCGCCTCCTCGGATGAGGGCTTTTCCAGCAAGCGCTGAAGCGGAAAGATGGCCAGCTCGCCCAGAC
>JBAVAV010000032.1:0-4326 GCA_049585895.1 Candidatus Sulfotelmatobacter sp.
AGCTCATCCTCCGCGCCAAACGTTTTTAACGGCGCCGCCTATGCCCTGGCGAAACGAGCGACCGAACTTGACATGGCAGAGAAGTGGTCCGAAGCATCCCTCGCGATAGAAAAAACGCGGCTGCAAAGCGTGTCGCTCGATCATCTGACGGCGGAACAGCTCAATTATGTCTATTGGACATCAGCTTACTTGGATACGAGGGGTTGGATCTACTTTTTGCGGGGTGACAACGCGCACGCGCGGTCCTACGTGGCGGCTTCGTGGTCGCTCCGGCAGGATCCCACGGTGGGGGACCACCTGGGTCGGATCTATAACGAGCTGGGCATGAAAGAAGACGCGAAGAAAATGTACGCGATGGCCGTGGCCTCAGTGGATAAGCAAACCAGGGGAAGAATCGATCTCGATGACGTCGCCGATGCGAAGCGGCGGCTGGAGAAGCTGGCTGGCAGCGAGGCCAACAAGGACATTGAACAGGCCCGCGTTGACTTGAATGCCATGAGTGTGATGACGGTACCAAACGCAGGCGAGGTAAGCGGTTCGGGGGATTTTAACGTGCTGATTGCCGCGGAGGGGCCACTCCAGGTTCGGCAGGTTTCCGGCGACGCCTCGCTGGCCAAGTTTTCCGCGTCGCTGCAGGCGGCAAAATTTCCCGTTCATCTTCCGGAGTCGGTGGCAGGCGGCATTCCATTGCGCGGCACGCTGACTTGCCATTCCGAGGAGGCCCAATGCCGCTTCGCGTGGCTGAGTCCGGAAGAGGCGGTCAATCTGGTCAGAACCGAGCTCGCGGCGGCCAGTGCCACCCCACCGTCAAGCAAGCGTGATCCGCAGGTTTATGACAATCCTGCGATGGGCATGCGGGTATCGCTACCCGACGAATGGAAGCTGATGCGGGAAGAGCCGGGATCATTTAGCCGGCCGCGAAATGCCATGTTCGGAAAGGACGGCACTACGGCCTTGTTTATGCTGACTCGCGAACGGATGGAAGGTTCGCAGGATCTGTACCAGAAAATGATCGAGACTTTCTTCTCCCAACGGCAGGATTATAAGCGCGCCGGCGAACAATCAGTAAAACGGGACGGGCTCACCGGCACGCGCTGGAATGTAAGCTGGAATGAGAATGGTGTGGCCTACACCTCCGTCATGGAGATGTATAGTGTAGGGGACGATCACTATCGCGTCACCACGCTGGCCCCGACGGAAGTCTACGACCGCTCCGCTGAAACCTTCGAGAATATGTTGCACTCTGTTAAGTTTCCCATGCTGCATCTGAATCCCCAGTTAGTGGATCCGACGAAGTAGCTTTCGCGGCCTTTCCCTGTCGCCTCCGTTTCTTGTACCGCTTTGTGCGAGGACGTAAGATCGTACTATGTCCGTTGAAACGGAAATCACACTCTCCACCTATACGCCGATTCGCGCGCCGCGCGGCAATCACATCAGTTGCAAGGGCTGGCAGCAGGAAGCTGCCATGCGCATGCTGATGAATAACCTTGACGAAGAAGTTGCCGAGCGTCCGAAGGATTTAGTCGTGTACGGTGGAACGGGGCGGGCGGCGCGGAGTTGGGAGGCATATCACGCCATCGTCGCAACCCTGAAAAAGCTGGAGAACGACGAAACCCTGCTGGTGCAGTCGGGCAAGCCGGTGGGCGTGTTCAAGACGCACGACCACGCACCGCGCGTGCTCATCGCGAATTCAAATCTCGTCGGCCACTGGTCGAACTGGGAAAAGTTCAACGAACTGGAGCGGGCCGGGCTGATGATGTACGGGCAAATGACGGCGGGTTCGTGGATTTACATCGGCTCGCAGGGAATTGTCCAGGGGACGTTCGAGACGTTTTCAGCGGCGGGCGACAAACATTTTGGCGGCGATCTGGCCGGCAAGCTGATCGTCAGCGGCGGCATGGGCGGCATGGGCGGCGCTCAGCCTCTGGCAGCGACCATGACGGGCGCGGCGTTTCTGGGCATTGACGTCGATCCGGAGCGCATCAAGAAACGGCTGAAAAGCGGCTATTGCGATTTCATGGTCACAACGCTCGATGAAGCGCTGCGCATCCTGAAAAATGCGGTGCGCAAAAAAGAAAACGTGTCGGTCGGGCTGGTGGGAAATTGCGCGGATATTATCCCGGAACTGGCCGAGCGCGGCGTGGTGCCCGATATTCTTACCGACCAGACTTCGGCGCACGATCCGCTGAATGGATATGTGCCGAATGGGATGACTCTCGCAGAAGCGCTCGAGCTGCGCGAGCACGATACGAAAGCGTACGAGGAGAAATCGCTGGATGCCATCGCGCGCCATGTGGAGGGCATGTTGCGCTTGCAGAAAATGGGCTCGGTCACGTTTGATTACGGAAATAATATCCGCACGTTTGCCTTTCAGCGCGGCGTCAAGAATGCGTATGACTTTCCGGGGTTCGTGCCGGCATATATCCGTCCGCTATTCTGCGAAGGGCGCGGCCCGTTCCGCTGGGTGGCCTTGTCGGGTGAAGCTGCGGACATTCATGTGACCGACGAATTGGTTTTGGAACTCTTCCCCGAAAACCGAATTCTTCGCCATTGGATTGACCTGGCGCGCAAGCGCATCAAGTTTCAAGGCTTGCCCGCTCGCATCTGCTGGCTGGGATACGGCGAGCGTGCGCAATTCGGTCTCGCGATGAATGATCTGGTGAAGAAAGGGAAGATCAAGGCCCCCATCGTGATTGGCCGCGATCATCTCGATTGCGGCTCGGTGGCGTCACCGTTCCGCGAAACCGAGAACATGAAAGATGGTTCCGACGCCGTGGCGGACTGGCCCTTACTGAATGCGCTGGTGAATACGGCCGCGGGCGCGTCGTGGGTGTCGATCCACAACGGCGGTGGCGTGGGCATCGGCTACTCGTTGCATACTGGGCAAGTCACGGTTGCCGACGGAACAGATGCGATGGCGAAGCGCATCGAGCGAGTGCTGACTACCGATCCCGGGATGGGGATTATCCGCCACGCGGACGCGGGGTATGACGCGGCGAAGAAGTTCGCCAACGAAAAGGGCGTGTCCATCCCGATGAAGTAGCTCTTTGGGATTAATCCAAGATGTAGGGGTAAGAATCGCCGTTGAGAACGTTATTTAACAGAAGGCGGTGGTAAGATCGCTGCCGCGCTGTAGTATCGCCGGATCCGCGCACTCACTCAAGAATCTCCCCTCACCCCAGGAGGAAACATGACCCGCACGGCTGGATTTCTAGCCCTCTTCGCCGTTCTTATTCTTAGTCCCTTTGCGACCGCGCAGTATCACGCCTGGAGGTGGACCCCTGCCAAAGGGATTCAAGACCTCGGAGACTTACCTAACTGTGACTTTGCCCAGGCGTTTGCTATCAACAACTCGGGAGAGGTGGTCGGAACTTCCGGCAAGACTCCCGGGGAGAGCGGTTTCCGCTGGACGGCGAAGGCGGGCATGCAACCCCTGCTGCAAGGAGGAGGTATGGCTGCAGCGCAAGGGGTGAATTCCTCCGGAACGATTGCCGGCTGGGCCATCGTGAGTGGAAATCATCAAGCTGTGTATTGGAGCGCCGGCGGCGCCCTGGTCCAGCTGGGCAGTCTCGGCATTCAGGAACAGTGGAGCTTCGCCTATGCCATTAACACCGCAGGAATGATTGTAGGTCAGACTGCGGTTCCGCTGACCGACACCGGACATGCTTTCGTGTGGACCGCGACAGGCGGCATGCAGGACCTGGGCACCCTGTTCGGACGCAACGCGGCTAGCAGCGCCAGCGCAGTGAACGATAACGGCGACATTGTGGGCTGGTCGAACAACCAGACGGGGAACACCCATGCCGTCGTCTGGAAAGATGGAGAAATCAAGGATCTCGGAACCCTGCCGAATGGGTTCACGAGCCATGCTTTGGGAATCAACAACGCCGGCTTGATCGTGGGCGACTCTGATAGTGGGACCAGCCACGGCAGTCCGCATGCGGTTTTGTGGTATCCCGACGGCGCTATTCATGATCTGGGAACCGGCAGCGGCGGGTACAGTTTCGCCTTAGGAATCAACAATTCCAGCCAAGTGACGGGATATTACGAAACCTCGCATTTCGGATTCGTCCATCCCTTCATTTGGACCCAGGCTGGAGGCATACAAGACCTCGGTGTCCTGAAAGGATTTCCCAACGGATTCGGGAGCGCGATCAATGATGCGGGCGTGGTGGCCGGAATCAGTCTTCCCCAAGGGCCATAACTCGCGCCCCCCGTCTTACTGCTCACGGGCGCGTTTTCTGAGATATTCTGCGGTAGCACAATCGCAATTTGGTCGAAGGCACCGCGTAAGTAGCGCCGGCATCTTGCCGGCTGTCCCGAGGG
>JBAVAV010000033.1:0-4638 GCA_049585895.1 Candidatus Sulfotelmatobacter sp.
TCAACCTGCCGCTGCCCGAGAGTGAGGTTGCCCAAGTCGTGGTCGATGTGGCCCAGAACGGAATCATCCGAGGAACCAAGGAATACAACAAGGACGAATACGTTACGGGTGCGATCGCGGCGGCTTCCACCCACGTTTTTCCGGCATGGACCGATGGAGGCAAAGTCGTTTTCAAAGTGCGAAACCAGGCACTCGATCCCCGCAACTTCAAAGACAGCTGCGATGTCGGTACACTGGCGGTGCGCTATGTAGTGCAGACACAGGGCGAAAAGAACACGGTGCTCCGCATCGACGCAGTCTTTGTAGAGGACTTCCGCCACACCCCGCACCTGTCGAACGGCTCGGTGGAAGCCGCCGAATACAAAGACATCAAGGATCACCTCGACGCGATCGAGCTAATGAAAACACAGACGGCCGAAGCTGAAAAAGAAGGACAGGAGCAGTTGGCGAAAAAACAGCGGCTTCGCATGGCGCTTGAAGGATCACAAGTCACCCCGACCCAACCCGTCACTGAAACGGCAGGAGTTCACGCCGAGGCGCAGTCTGCGCCGCCCGCCGCCCAAACCCTGGAACAGCGCGTTCAGGAGCTGCGCCGGCAAGTCGAACGAGTAGTAAAAGCGCCGGGGGCTCCGCTGAAATCTGCGCCCTTCCATACGGCGAGCACACTACATGCTCTAACTCCGGGCACGGAGGTTCTGATTTTGATTTCTACCCCCTACTGGTACGGAGTGGAAACCCGCGATGGACAGCATGGATGGATTCCCCGCGATCAGTTGGAGCAACAGCCTTGAAGCTCCACAGTGCCGCCTCTGAGGTGCTATTGCGTGGATTAGTGCTGGCCGTGCTGGTTTGCGCTGGCACGCCAAGGAGCGAAGCCCAGGAGAAAGTCTATGAGCGCAGGCTTCCTCAGCCCAAGGCCGCCATCGAGAAAGCGCTGAAGGATTTGGCGGCGTCGGGCCGGCTTCCTGTCCTCGACGGATTCGCAATACCCGGCGATCATCCCCTCGACCGCTACGAGCGCGGCTACTACCAATCCACCGTGAAGGTGAGTTCGTCTGCTTCCGGTGGATCAATCGTGCGCGTGAGCACGAAAGTGACAGCGTGGTACACCGATTCCGTTCCCTCCCGATCTGGCTATCAGCTGCTGACTTCGAACGGACGACTGGAAGCGGATTTCCTGGATCAACTGGCGGAGCACTTGGCCCAGAGCGCATTGGCTTCCCCGGGGTCTTCCACCCCGGTGGCTGTTAAGCCGACCGGCGAGGTGCAGCCCACACTCTCAGCTCCCATGCCGAGATTCCCCGAGGCTGGCGGCGGGTTTTCTTCCTCACTGTCCCAAAGCGTGCCCGCCGGGGAAGTGGGTTCACCAACGAAGAAAAGCCTCGCTGAGGAAGACCCAGGTGGCTTGCAGGCGGAAGCCAATAGTCTTGAGGAGGTTTTAAAGAACCAGGCTCACCCGAAAAATTTGGTGGCCGTGAAAAAGTCGGGTACGCCAGTGGTTGCGACGCGGAGTCTGAATGCCAAGACTCTGTTCATGGCGAGCGCCCACGATGAGTTCGAGATGCTGGACTTCAATGCCGACTGGGTCCATGTGCGGATTTCGGGCCTGTCGCGAGGATGGATTTGGCGCAACAGCCTCGAGATGCCGGACAGCGTCCCGGATATCAACACTGAAGCTGTCCCACCTTCTGCGCCGACTGCCGCGGAGTTGTTTCGCGTAGTCCGCGAAGAAACCTCACTCTTCCCGGGAGATTGGGCAGCGCTTCGGGGTAAGACGGTGAAGATTATTTCGGTGGAAAAGATCGATGAAGGCGAAAAGGGCGCTGACGCACGGATGAAATTGGAATTTGCGAAGGCCGTTTTCGATAAGGGCTACGAAGAGTTGGCGCAGAAGGGGCAGGAAATGGGAGGCATTGTCTTGATCTTCGATTCCGCCGATGGCGGGATGATGGCGGCTGCTTTACCGGCGCTGCAGCAATGGAAGGCGGGGACGTTGTCGGACTCGGCTCTTTGGCATCAATGCTTCTTCGATCCGCCGGAGACGTTTGATTTCACCGCATCTCCCGCGAGGCAGTAGGATGAGAGTTTCCCGAGTAGCCTACCGGTGTGGTTAGAGAGGTCGACGTCCCGGGCGGGCTGTCAGCTCCTCCTCGCCCTTCTATCAGAACTCAAAATATCCGCCAGTTCCGGTTGGTCGAGGGAGAACATCGGTGTCGCGGTCCGGCAACAAACCAGCGAGTCCTCGCAGATCATCCCAGGCCGCCTGATTCAGGGCGGGGTCGCTGCCGATAAGGTCGCGAATCATCTTCCACGCAGCCATGTTGAGGGCGCCTTCCGGTGGAGGTCCCATCGCCAGAGAGACGGAGCATTGCGGGCAGAAACAAATCCGCTGGGCTGTCGATTTCTGCCGCGGTCTTATCCCTACCGTCTGCGCAAACAGGTAGACGGCAACGGACTTGTGTCCCGCTTCGAGTTCCCGATTACATCGAAGACAAAACAAATGTTCCAAGGATGTTTCCTCTCAGGTAGCGGTCAGAAAGAAAAATAGTGTCTCCGCGCCTTGTCACTGCGCAAGTATGCAGAAAGATTCCTGCCGCGTGGTACGCCTTCCATGCGCTCGAATAGGCCGGCAACAAACTTTCTTGGATTCGGAATCATCAGCAGAACCAAGATCGGCTCTAGGCGAAAGCGAATCACTTCGAGCACTCTAGTGGGATGGGCGTTCGAAAATTGTTTTTCTCCAACGGCAGGCCAGGCAGCGGTGCAAATCACCCGGCCGCCAGGTTTGTTCCGGTGTCACAATTGCGCCGGCTCCGTGAATGCGTCCAGGTGGCCGCGATCTGCTACCGCGTCAATCGCAAAGGCATCGAATTCTTATTGGTGCAGACTCGCGGCAGCGGCCTCTGGACTTTCCCGAAGGGGGGTATCGAGCCGGGATTGACGCATGCCCAGGCAGCCGCCCTGGAAGCCTTCGAAGAAGCAGGAGTCCACGGCCGGATGGAGGAAGCTTCGTTTGCCCGCTATGTTCGCACCCGACGTAATCGCGGGAAAAACTCCAAGGCGCGGATCGAGGCGATTAACGCCCATTTATGTGAGGTGTTGTGGCTCGGTCCCCCGGAAGAGTCCGGGCGGAATCCCAGCTGGTTTTCTCCGGAAAAGGCGAAACGGCGGCTGCGACAGAATCGCGCATTCGATTTCGCGGCCGAGCTCGCCGGCGTGGTGGAGCGTGCCGTGGCCCGCATCCAGCGCTTGCGCAGCAGTGACGGCACCGCGACCGACGCATTGCAAAAAGTACGGTTCGAAGCTTTCGAAGGAAACAACGGTTACGGCCGGATACACGAGGCGTCGTTCTCGCGGTACGGTGGTGCTAAGCGTGGCGACGCGCAGCAATCGGCGGCGATCAAACTGGCCGTACACGCCCATCTCTCCCAGGTATTGCAGTTTGTCCGCCCTCAGGAGCTCAATCAAGATGCCGGCTTGCTCCCCTGCAATGAGGAAGATGGCGGGCTCGTTCGCACAGTCGATAGCTCTGCAACTCGCATTCCGCAATTGCTGAGTGCGGTTGACCCCGGCAACGCCAATCAAAGCATGGACATCACCGCACCGGACCATTTCTGCGAAAGATCTGGCAAGACCAAGATCGCAGCGGCCAAGACAAAAAATGGTGGATGCGGCAGCTCAACCATGCAAAGCTAGCGCCTGTCTCGGTTCCTGAGCATTCCGGGGCGGTGAAGCAACTTGCGAACACTTCATGGAGAACTGTAAGCAGTTCTTCTTGGCAGACAAGAGTGTCCGTCCTGATCTGTTATGGGAAAGTGAGGATAGGGCTAGCTGGACTTGGAGTTATCGGAAACTTTGATGGTGAAGCTAACGGTGATGTTGGCTCGCGTCTCGACCGCCTGGCCGTTCTGCAAGTAGGGCTTGAATCGCCACTGGCGTACTGCTTGTTGAGCAGCCGAAGCCAGGATGGCAGGTCCGCTAAGCACGCGCAGATCACGGATGACGCCGTCGGAGCCAATCAGCGCCTGCAATACGACCGAACCTTCTACGCGCGCGCTCTGCGCCAGCAAGGGATAAGACGAACTGCCCGATCGATCGAGTGCGGTAGCGATGCCGGGAGACATGGATTCGAGTTCGGCGGCGTTGGTGGCCGGACCGGCGCCAGATACCAATGCGGTTGAACTGGCCAGCCCAGGCAGGGGTTTGGAGCGTGAATTGGGAATTTCGACCTTAACAGCGTTGCTGCCTGGACGCAGAGTGTGATGCGTATCCCCGGCAACGACTTCGACTGACAAAGGCGGAAGAACAGTACGGTTCGTCGCGACGACACCTGGGTTCACGATTGCCGGTTCGGTGGGAGCCTTGACTGTGGAAGCCTTGTCGCCGGACGGTTTGTTGATCAAGGACTTGGCCGTGATCTGCTTCTTCGCGGGAGCCACCGGCAACTTCGGCATTTGGATGACTGGGCTCACAGCAGAACTTGGAACTGGGGCTGTGGCGGTAGCCGTAGCCGGCACGCTGGCTGCTTCAGCCGGGGTAGAGTCGGCATCAGCCGCTTCGTCGGGGCTAAACCAGAACTCGCGGTCTTTCACCACAACGATCGTGAGTGCAACCAGCAGAAGAACAAGAGCCAGCAAC
>JBAVAV010000034.1:0-9857 GCA_049585895.1 Candidatus Sulfotelmatobacter sp.
AAGGGGAACATGGGAACTTTGATCGCGAAGGCAAAAAAGAATGACAAGAACAGCAAAGTTGCAGCGTAAGGGCCGTAATCGGAATAGATGCGCGGCGCGGTCTCGTAGAGCGAGGTCAAGCTGAAGGTGTAGATTCCAGTCACGGCGTGGTGGTGGAAATAGAGAAATAGAATGCCCAGAAGCATCAGCACCGACCCGGCCAGCGTGTAAAGGAAGAACTTGATGGCGGCGTAGAGTTTGCGCGGGCCGCCCCAGATGCCGATCAGCAGATACATCGGAACCAGCATCGCTTCCCAGAACACGAAGAAGAGGAAGAAATCCAGCGCCATGAAGACGCCGAGCATGCCCGTCTGCAAAATCAAGAACCAGATGTAGTATTCCTTGACGCGGGTCTCGATGGCGGTCCAGGAAGAGAGGATCGAAATCCAGCCCAGCAGCGTGGTCAGCATAATCAGCAGGAACGAAATGCCGTCGATGCCGATCACGTAGCCCGCTCCGATGGAGGGAATCCAGTTGTTGGCTGTGCCCTCGATGAACTTGAATTGCTGGGTGGCGTCGAAGCGCTGCGCCCAGAACCAGGGCACCAAGGGCAGTGAGACCAGGAATCCGCCCAGCGCGAATAGGTTGGCGATCCAGCGGACGGCGTCCGTGTTGTCCTTAGGGACAAACAAGAGCACAAGCGCGCCAACCAGCGGCGTGAAGAGAATGATGGAGAGGATGTGGTTTTGCATGTTGGCTTCGAGCGTCGAGCTATGAGCTGCGAGCAATCTTGCACTTGCCTGCTCGAAGCTCGTAGCTCACAGCTCGCAGCTTTCAGTGATACACGTAATAGAACACGAACCCAACTAATCCCGCGGTCATCACCAGCGCATACCATTGCACCAGGCCCCACTCGAACAGGCGCGCGGGATAGGAAAGCATGCGCGCCACAATCGCCGGACCGTTTACGCCGATGCCGTCGATGATCCACTTATCCCACCAACTGGAGAGCGTTGCTGTGAATCGCGTCAGCCATCCGGTGGCGTTCACTGCGCCGTCGATCACATGCGAATCAAACCATGACGACGCTTCGCCCAATCCCATCACTCCCAGCCTGACGCCGCCGAGTTTGCGGCGTCCGGTGAAAATATAGTCATAGCCTTCGTCGACGTAATACTTGTTGAGCAGCGTGTTGTAGACGGGCGGAGCGGCTACGGCGATCGGTTCGGTGTAGCCCTTCTCGGCGTGGCGATAGTTTTTCCAAGCCATGCCCCATCCCGCGCCGGCGGCAGCCAGGGACAGACCCATCAGCACCCACTCCATGCCGGTGTTGTGTTCTTCCTCTTTCGCTCCAGCGGCTAATTGGCCGGCTCTCCCTTCTTTCTGAAGGACGTTCGCTTCCTTCGCAAAGACAGGCTCAAGGAACGCGGTGAAACGGTCGGACCCTCCCAGGCTGTGCGGCCAGCCCAGCCATCCGGCCACGATCGCAAAGAGTGCGAGCACGACCAGCGGCGCCGTCATCGATACGGGAGACTCGTGAATATGGTGCTCCACTTCGTGGCTCATGCGCGGGCGGCCATGAAAAGTCAAGTACATCAGACGGAACATGTAAAAGGCGGTCATCAACGCGGTGGCGAAGCCGACATACCAGAGGATGCGGTAAGCGCCGCCTTCGCGCGACCAAGCCTCCCAGAGAATGGCGTCTTTCGAGAAGAAGCCCGCGAACGGGAAGATGCCTGCGATGGCTAATGTGGCGACAAACATGGTGCGGTGCGTGGTGGGAATACGATGGCCGAGGTCGCCCATGTTGCGCATGTCCTGCTCGCCGCTCATGGAGTGGATCACGGAGCCTGCACCAAGGAAAAGCAGAGCTTTGAAGAACGCATGGGTGAAAACGTGGAAGACGCCGGCAGCGAACGCTCCGACGCCGAGCGCGAGGAACATGTAGCCGAGCTGCGAGACGGTGGAGTAGGCCAGCACACGCTTGATGTCGTTCTGCACCAGGGCGATGGATGCAGCAAAGATCGCGGTTACGGCCCCCACAACGGCCACGACTAACATAGATTTCGGGGCCAGGACGAACAGCGCGTTCGAGCGGGCAACCATGTAGACGCCAGCCGTGACCATGGTCGCGGCGTGGATGAGAGCGGAAACTGGAGTCGGGCCCTCCATAGCGTCGGGCAGCCACACATAAAGCGGAAGTTGCGCCGACTTGCCGCAGGCACCGACGAACAGCAACAGTGTGGCCAAGGTAATGATTGGGTCGCCGATGGCGAAATGTCCGCTGCGAGCCGCCGCATTGACGTCGATAAACCGCAGCGATCCCATGTACCAGGCGATGGTAAACATCCCCAGCAGGAATCCCGCGTCGCCGATTCGATTCACGATGAACGCTTTGTTGGCGGCGTCGCTGGCCGACTTGCGATGGAAATAGAAACCGATCAGCAGATACGAGCACAGACCCACGCCTTCCCAGCCGACAAACATCAGCACGTAGTTGTTGGCGAGGATGAGCGTCAGCATGGAAAACATGAAGAGGTTGAGGTATCCGAAGAAGCGGTAGTAACCGCCTTCATGCGCCATGTAGCCGACGGAGTAAATGTGGATCAGCATGCCGACCCCGGTAACAAACAGCAGCCAGATGCTGGAAAGCGGATCGAGAAGAAAGCCGGCATCGGCCTGGAACGGAGATGTTTGTCCGTTCTCGGTTGCGTATTTCAGACGTCCAGTGTCGGTGCCGAGCCAGGTGTAGAGGATTGTTTGATAAGGCTGGTTGAGATGGTCAGGCGTGGAAGACCAGTTTGAGTACTGCCAGACTGCCCCGCAGGAAAAAACAAACGCAAGCACGATCGCTCCCGCGCAGACGGCGCTCACGGTAGCCTTCTGCAGCTTGCGGCCGAAGAAGAACATGATGGTCGCGCCGACGGCCGGCAGCAGCGGGATGAGCCAGATGTGGTCTAAAAATAGCATTCAGCACTCGTGAATAGCACTTAGCACTTGGCAGTTAGCAGTTAGCATTTGGCCTTCCCGGATTCTGCCGATCCCGGCAAGAACCCTGCGTTGGCTAAATGCCAAGTGCCAATTGCTAACTGCTGCTCTATCTTTAGCACTTGGCAATTAGCATTTGGCCGTCCCGCATTCTGCCGGTCCCCGGCAAGAACCCTGCGTTAGCTAAATGCCAAGTGCTAATGGCTAACTGCTGCTTCTCTACCACTTCAACAAATTCACTTCGTCCACATTGATCGTCTCCTTGTTGCGGAAGAAGGCGATCAGGATGCCCAGGCCGACTGCGGCCTCTGCCGCGGCGTCGGTGATAATGAAAATTGCAAACACCTGACCGTGGACACCTCCCCAGAAGCGGGAGAATGCGACCAGATTCAGATTCACAGCGTTCAAAATGAGTTCAATCGACATCAACACGATGACCACGTTGCGGCGCGTGAGAACACCGATCACGCCCAACAAGAACAGGGCCGCGCCCAGCACCAGGTAATGCAGGGTCGTGATGTGGAGCAGGGATTCCATATTCAATTTCAAGTCCGTGCTGTCAGCACTCAGCAATTAGCATTTAGCACTTGGCATTTAGCCGTCCCGTGGGTTTGCCGAAATCGGCAAAAACCCGCACCGGCTAAGTGCCAAATGCTAATTGCTAAGTGCTGCGTCTCAAATTCTCTTCTTCGCCATCACCACCGCCCCGATAATCGCCACCAGTAACAGCAGCGAGGCTATCTCGAAGGCAAACATGTACTGACCGTAAAGCATCGTGGCGACCGTTTGCGTATTTTGCGCTTCCGCTGTGGGCAAAGCGCGGTCGGGAAAAATGATCTGCCCTTTCGAATAAATCGTGATGAACAAACCGCCCAGCGCCCCGGCAGCGGCCATACCAACCAGCCACTGCTTGTTGAATTGGCGTTCCTTCTCGGTGCGCTCAATCGAGACCAGCATGATCACGAACAGGAACAACACCATAATCCCGCCGGCATAAAGAATGATTTGCACGCCGGCGACGAAGGGAGCGTAGAGCATCAGGTAAATCGCGGCCTGAGCCAGCAGCGTAAGAATCAACGCCAGCGCGGAATGAACCGCGTTCCTGCGCGTGATTACCAGGACGCCGCCGATGACCATGATCCCGGCGAGCAGATAAAAGAAAAAAGATGTGGCTACGGGTGCGTCTACAGGTGCCATATGGTTTGCAACATTGCTACGCCAGCCGTCAGTATCAGAACGCCCAAGCCCATGGGCAGCAGAACTTTCCATCCTACCTTCATGAGCTGGTCGAAGCGGTAACGCGGGAACGTGCCACGATACCAGATATAGAGGTACATAAACGCGGCAACTTTCATGGAGAACCAGTAAATGTCTTCTACGCGGTCGCGCACGGGAGGCAAGAACATCAGCAATCCTATGAGACCCAAGACCGCTCCGAAACAAGCGAGACCGATGGTTTGAATGCGAAAGTAAGGATGCTTGGGCATGCGCGCCGTGCTGTAGAAACACATGCCGGCAAGAAAAAGAAAAGTAATTCCCGGGAATAAAGAAAAAGCCAGATCCCAGGTCGTGCCGTGCAGAAGATTCGGGAAGGGACGCAGCCAGCCGCCGATCCAGAGCGTGACCGCGATGGATGAAACTGCGATCATCGCCGAGTATTCCGCCAGGAAGAATAACGACCAGCGAAAACCGCTGTATTCGGTGTGAAAGCCGGCCGTCAGTTCGGATTCAGCTTCGGGCAAGTCGAACGGCGCGCGGTTGGTCTCGGCCACCATGGCGACGGCAAAGATGAAGAAAGCGATCAGCCCCAAAGGGAAAAACTTGAAGATGAACCACTCTCCCTGCGCCTGCTGCGCCTGCACGATGCCGATCATGCTGAGAGTTCCTGTGCCTTCAGCGTTGAGGCTGGTCATCAGGATCGCCGAAACCACGGCTAATCCCATGGCCACTTCATACGACACCATCTGGGCGCTGGAGCGCAGAGCGCCGATCAGGGGATAGTGCGAATTTGATGCCCACCCTGCCATCACGATGCCGAGCACACTCAACGACGACACCCCGAGCATAAAGAGGATACCGATGTTCATGTCCGTCACGGCGTGCGTGGGACCGAAGGGGACCACGATGAAGACAGTGAAGGCCGCCAGCACCACGAGTAATGGCGCCATCCAGAAGACGAATCCGTCGGCTTCGGCGGGCATGATGTCTTCTTTGAGCAGCAGTTTGATCGCGTCAGCGATAGGCTGAAGCAGGCCGTGCGGGCCGACGCGCATGGGGCCGAGGCGAACCTGCATGTGCGCAAGAATCTTGCGCTCCAGCCAGTTCATCGCGATCACAGCTACGGAAAGACCCAGGAAAATCAGGACGATATACACGAACGCCCAGAACATGTTGCCCGCCGCGCCCGGAGTCAGGTCGCTGCTGAGGTACGACTGGATGTATTGAATGAGCTGGCCCATCAGCGATCGACCTCGCCGAGAACAATGTCGAGCGTGCCGATCACGGCGATCACATCGGCGACCATCGCGCCCCGGCACATTACATCTAGGGCTTGTAGATTCACGAATGACGGCGGACGCACGCGCACGCGGTAAGGCTGCGTGGATCCATCACTAACGATGAAGTATCCCAGCTCGCCCTTGGGCGCTTCAATGGAGTGGTAGATCTCGCCCACCGGCGGCTTTATTACCTTGGGCACCTTCGCCATGATGGGGCCTTCGGGGATTGCCTCCACTGCCTGCTGGATGATGCGCACCGATTGCCGCATCTCAGCCATGCGCACCAGGTAACGGTCGTAGGTGTCTCCATTCTGGCCGGTCGGGATTTCGAAATCGAAGTTCTTGTAATTCGCGTAGGGCTGGGCTTTGCGGATATCCCACTTCACACCGCTAGCGCGCAGCACCGGCCCGCTCACGCCGAGGGCGATGCAGTCTTCGCCGGAGATCGCGCCAACTTTTTTCGTGCGCTCCACCCAGATGCGGTTGGTGGTGAGTAGTTCTTCGTATTCGTCGATTTTCGGGCGAAAGAAGTTGAGGAAGTTCTTAACCTCTTGCTCGAAGCCGCTATAAGTTTCATACTGCAGGCCGCCGATGCGAAAGGCATGCGTAGTCAGGCGTGCGCCACAGTATTTTTCGAAGATCTTGAGAATCTCTTCGCGGTCGCGGAAGGTGTAGAAGAGCGGTGTGATGGCGCCAATATCGAGCGCGTGCGTGCCCAGCCATAGCTGATGGCTTGTGATGCGGTTCAGTTCTGTGAGGATGACGCGAACATATTGCGCGCGCGGCGGGGCTTCTACGTTGAGGAGCTTTTCGACCGCTTCGCAATAGCCCAGTCCGTTGGAGACCGCGGCCACGTAATCCATGCGGTCGACGTAGGGATTGAACATCGTATAGGTGCGGTTTTCTCCAATTTTTTCGACGCCGCGGTGCAGGTAGCCGATGACGCATTCCAGGCCAAGCACCTTCTCGCCATCCAACCGCAAAATTACGCGCAGCACGCCATGGGTCGCGGGATGCTGCGGACCCATATTGATGACGAGTTCGTTCGCATCTAAAAACGTCTTGTCCGGGGTGGCCAGATCGAGAGGCGTGAGTGTGTTCGGGTCGGTCATTCTATGTAATCCGGCTTCGTAGTCCGGATCGCATCGGGCTGCGATCGTGTCTACTGGCCGCTTTCAATTCCCAAGTTGATCTGCACCCACTCGCTGTCCTGCTGCAAGATGCCGTAGTCTTTGCGCAGGGGATAACCCTTCCATCCGTCGGGCAGCAAGATGCGTTTTAGGTCGGGATGTCCATCGAACTTTATGCCAAACATGTCAAAGACTTCGCGCTCCAGCCAATTGGCTCCCGCCCAGATGGGCACGGAACTCGGAAGACTCTCGCCATCGGCGATCTGGGTTTTAACGCGAATGCGCTCGTTGCGCGGGAATGAGTAGAGCACCCACAGTACTTCGAATTGCTTTTCGCGCTGGAGATAGTGCACTGCGGTAATGTCGACGCAGTAATCGAATTGCTCCTGATTGCGCAGAATCTGGAGGATTTCCGGAATAAGCGAGCGATCCACGACCATATAGTTCTGGCCGAGGTATGTCAGCGATTCGATGCCGGAACCGTACATGGCTTTCAACTTTGCCACCATCGGCGAATCCCACGGCAGGGGCACGGGTCCGGCGGGCTTGGGCGGCGGCGCAGGCTTGGCGGCGACGGGGGTTGCAGGAACCGATGAACCAGCGGCCGACGCAGGAGCCGATGAGACTGGCGCGGGAGGGACAGGAACGGCAGGTTCATGAGCCGCAACCGCGGGTACGGCTGGCTTCGCTTCCGATGGTGGGATTTTCGCCTCCGACTGAACCGAGCCGGCCGGAACTCTCACGCCCCCGGGAACGGCAGGCCGATCCGCCGAAGCCTTCGGCTCACCCTCCGGCGGTGGCGAAGCGGGCGTTTTAGTTTCGTCCGGCATAGCTCGGGATGCGCAAACCTCCGGCCCTGACTGATTCCAGGAGAACGTTCACTTCTATCAGCTTGGGAATAACGTGTCAACGCGCCGATCCGTTTTTCGGTTATGATTCAGGCGCAGGTGGAGTGATCCATGGACACAGATTCAAAGACTTGCCCGGTCTGCGGAGAAACAATTAAGGCAGTCGCCCTAAAGTGTCGCTTCTGCAATACCGACCTGGCCGCATTCGCGGCCTCGAAAGAGGTTGAAACCGAAAAAGACTTGTTCGCCGGGCACCCTGCCGTCATCTATAGCGCCCACCAACTTCTATATTTTGCGGCGGTAATTGCTCTGGCCGCGGTGATTGGATACTTCACTGGTTCTAATGACGGCCTCCTCTATGCAGCTCTGGGAGGCCTGATCGCCTGTGTTGTGATTTATCTATTCTTCTACTTAAAGAGCCTTGGCACTCATTATGAAATTACCACGCAGCGGATCAAACTGGACCGGGGCGTGCTTTCGAAGCGGCAGGAGAGCCTGGAGTTATTTCGTATCGACCATTTCGAATTGAACAAACCGTTCGGTATGCGGCTGGTGGGTCAAGCTGCGTTACGCTTGTTTTCGTCGGATGCGGAGCTGGAGAAGTTTTACGTGTACGGCGTGCCTAATCTGGAAGCGCTCGCAGAGACGTTGCGTGATTGCCAGCTTCGTGAGCGTACGCGGCGCGGTCTCACAACCTTCGTCAGGGCATAAGCGCGCCGACGGCCGCGATTACACCCATTCCAATGCGCCCTTTCCCCAGATCCAGATGTAGCCCACGATCAGGATCAGCAGGAAGATGAGCATCTCCACCACGCCAAAGACGCCGAAAGCCTTGAACTTGACGGCCCAGGGAAACAGGAAAATCGTTTCCACGTCGAAGACCACGAAGAGAATGGCGATGATGTAGTAGCGGACGGTGTAGCGCCCCCGGGCGCTGTCGATGGGATCGATGCCGCATTCGTAGGGCATCAGCTTGGCCTTGCTGGGATTGTCGGGGCGCACCAGTTTCGCCGCCAGCAGCGTCAGCGGCAGCAACACACCTACGAATGCAATAAAGATAAAAATTGGGACGTAATTTTGCGGCATCGAAAGCCTCGGGTGGTACGCGTTGCCTGGAACCCGTCCATAGTAGCGCTGTCCGGGTTGGGCTTCAAGGCTTCTCCCAATGCGTCGAGTTGAATTGCTTGGGATCGAACGTGCCGGGATCGAGTTTCACGTTGCCCTTGATGTCGGTGTAGTCCTCGCTGAACACCAGTTTCTCTCCAGAATGAACCTCGACGCGCGCCGCAATCCAGGCATCGCCGAGCTTGCGGTAGTCCATGAAGCGAATGTCGTCGAGCTTTGTGGCGTCGCGAGGGCCGGGTTCGATGACGCGAACGAACAGAAGGCTATCTTTTTCCACCCAGAATTGCTTCGATTTCAAATCTCCCTTGTCCGCGCCGACCACGTACGCCACCTTGCCGTCCCAGGTGTCCTCATGCATACGGGTCAAATCGAATCCTTCGGACTTCAGGACCTTGCTCGTCGCCTCGGGCTCCTGGCGGTACACATCGAATCCCATCACGAGCAGGATATTCACGTAAGGACGAGTGTCCGCGATCTGACCATTCTTGAGGATGGTAATGTTGCCATCGACCATGAGGTATCCGTTGCCCTCACTCGGAGCGCCGATATCGATCCGTAGTTTCCCGGGCACCGAGGCCGCCTCATACCAGGTTTCAACTTTAGTGGTGCCGTCGGCGTCGTAGGTTGTGCTTTTCTGGGTGAAAGTCACGGTGTCGTACCAGGATGCTTTGTAGCGGTCGTGCATCGCGCGCAGGACGTCGTCGCCGTTGCGGATTTCCTGAGCATGAGCCAATGTCAGCGCCAGAAGAATTGGGGCGAACAACAGCGGTTTCGTGAGGCTCACCTATTTCCTCCTAGTTGTTAATTCGTGGCACGCGTTAGACGCACGAATGGCGCAAACGACAGCAGAACCGCATCGTTCTACTAGCGAGCATCAGACCGATCCTACCTTGTCGGGAAACAGAAACACTGTGCGAGCCAGATCGGATTGCAGCGTGGCTTCCTGATAGTAGCGGCTGAGGATGCCATTTTTCCAGATGAGCAGATCGGGATTCTGGTGGGAGAACTCCTCCCAGTCAGCGCCTTCGCATCGGGCCATGCGTTCGCGGATCAGGAAGAAGTAGGCGTGCGTGATGGTCTCGTGATAGAGCTGCGGCTTGCCGCGCGCCGCCGCGAATCGCTGCAACGCGGCGGCAAACTTCTCCAGCGCCGTGAGAACCGGATACTGAGACAAATAAGCAAACGCCAGGCGGACATGTTCAGCATGATGGAATGAGTCCTCCGGTCGGAGGAGGCGCTCGAATCGATTGATCAGGTCTTCGCTAGTCATATTTGACCTTTTTCTAAAA
>JBAVAV010000035.1:0-1597 GCA_049585895.1 Candidatus Sulfotelmatobacter sp.
ATGCAGGTCCGCCATCGTTGCGAGGTGGTTCACCAGGTGAACAGGCAAGCCGCGCGCGAGCAGCGCTTCCCGCCAGGGCTCGACCGGAATGTCTTGATAAGTGATGGTACGGCCAAGTGCATTCGAATACTCGTGTGCGTAGAAATGCATGTTTTCCGATTGCGGACCGGTCAGGTGATAAATCTTGCCGATGTGCGACTGCGGGTTTTCGAGCAACGTGGCAACCACACGTGCAGCGTCTTCCGCTGCGACCGGCGAAGTCTTGCCCTCACCGAACGGTAACCTGATCTGATTGGATTGCCTGACCGAATCAGGAGTGAGAGTAAGGAAAAAACCTTCGAGAAACACTGTCGGCCGCACGTGCACGACCGGCAGACCGGACCAGTTCAGCACTTGCTCTGAAAGCCACTGCAACTTGTGCTGCGGGCTCGGAGTAGTTTCGGTAATGCTCATCTGAGAGACCGTCATCTGGGACATATTGATGAATGCCTTCATGCCGTGATGCTTCGCCACCGCCGCCGTATTGACCGTTGCGGCCAGGTACGCATCCGAAATCGACATACCGAAGTACATCGTCTCGCAGCCGGCAATCACCCTATGCATCGAATCGAGATCGAGCAGATCGCCGACCACGACCTCCGCACCCAGGTCGCGCAAAGCCTGTGCCCGAGCGTCTTCACTTCGTACCATCGCACGCACTGCTTTGCCTTGCTTCAACAGCAGTTCGGTGACTGTGCGCCCTACCCCACCAATGCGGCCCGCCGCGCCGGTAACCAGAATAGGACTGTCCATGTTCTTTCCTCCTAGTTCACGGTTCAACCAGTTCGCCCAGCATGCGATCCAAATCCATTTCCGCTTTTCGGGTCTGGAACCCACGCTTCATCGCTGCCTCAGTCCGGGCTCGGCTTTCAGGGGTACGCGCACAGTCGAGGAAGAGATCCGAATCACGACGGAAGTCGTCTGCTGGCGCGAGGGCGATCCCATTGACTCGCTCCCTGATCACAGCACGGCCGGCCGCTGGAAAACTAGCTATGCGATGAGCAAGCGACTCGACGAAATCGCCCAGCGCGGCCGCGGGTAACGCACGATTGATCCAGCCGTAGCGCTCCGCCAGTTCTGCGTTGTAATCCTCAGCGCTTAACAATACCTCGAGGGCCCGGCCACGCCCCATGAGGCGAGTGAGATGCTGGATGCCGCCTGCGCCTTGCATCAGGCCGAATGCCGCTTCCAGTTGACAAAAGACTGCTGATTCCCGTGCGGCGAAGCGCATGTCGCATGCCAAAACAAATTCGCTGCCCGCGCCGCGTACGCGACCTTCGATTTGCGCGATCGTGACCAGGCGACTCGCGCTCAGATGGCGAAATAGCATGGCGAGCGACGGTTCGCCGGTGAGGGCCGCTGCCGCTTCCCGGTACTGACTGATCCGCGTCACGTCAACGTGAGCAATGAAGTAGTCAGGATCGCCGCTCTTGAACACCACTACTTGAACTGTATCGTCGGCCTCGGCTTGCTGAATGAGAGAGACCAGGTCGCGGACCAGTTCCGGCCCTAAAAGATTCATGGGAGGGCCGAGAATCTCCGCGAACAGAACGGCCCC
>JBAVAV010000036.1:0-4759 GCA_049585895.1 Candidatus Sulfotelmatobacter sp.
TCTGCGCACGTTGCCTGGCGTTCATCCCTGCGACGGATTTTTTGCCGCGCTCCTGGAAAGAATTTGACCGGAAACTTTTTCGTCTCTCTGTCAACCTATGAATCCGTGCCCCCATTGGTCTAGCGCACTTCGAAGGTCACCACGGCTCCCGCCTCGACCTTCTGTCCCGCAGGTGGCGACTGGGAGACGATGATGCTGGCCGGGGACGGTTGCGGAGGCGCGATTGCCGAGCCAACCTGCATTGCACCCGGTTGCGCAGAATCCGATGGAGAATTCTGCGGCGGGGCCATGCTGACATTGCCCAGCTTGAAGCCGGCGTCCTGCAGGGCGCGGCTGACGCTGCCCAGCGGCTGGCCCGCGAAGTTAGGCATCACGTACTCTGGCGGGGCAGGGGCCTCGCTTACGAGCAAATTGATTTTCGGAGTGGCCACCTGGCTGGCATTGGCCGGAGGGCTCTGCGCCAGCACCTGGTCGGCAGGAGTTCCGGTCAACTGCATTTCTGCGGTCGAAGCAACGTCGAGGCCGCGACGGCGTATGTTCAGTTCCGCGGCACGTTGGCTTTCTTTGGTGACGTCGGGAATCGCTATGCGCTGCGGACCCAGGCTCTGGGCAATGCGCACCAGCCATCCCCGGCGCACCTTGGTTCCCGGCAGCGGAAGCTGCGACATGATTCGTCCTTCCGGAATCTGCGGACTGTAGTACTGCCTCTCGATGTCGATCTGCAGCCCCAGCGCTGCCGCGGTGCGCTCCGCTTCTGACGGGGAAAGACCGATCAGGGCCGGCACCTGAACTTCCTGTCCATGAATGGCGAATCGCATGGTAGTCACGGCCGATACCAGCGCGACCACGAGCAGCACCAACGCCATCAATGCGAAGCGGAAGAAGGATTTCATCGGAGGATGCGGTGATTATAGCGTTCGTTCCGTTTTGATTTTCCCCACTTGGAGTGGGTACCCCCCTCCCCCCTCGTTCTATTGAAATCATTGGGTTAGCGCGTTTTCCGGAAAATAATTCTTTGGTGTCAGTAACTTACGGGCAAAATCTTGAGCCGACAGTAGTTAGCGGCGTGTTTGGCTGCCATGAATTTAGGTTTGAGATCATAGAATCATCCGGGAGTTACGGCGAGGTCAAGACCACGAAAGTAGGGGTTCACCCTTGCAACATCTACGATAGGACGTCTACGAATCGCTAATTCTTCGTGAACCAAAGCGGCTGTTGGTTTTGCGGAACTCTACGGCGCGGCTGGAAGCCGCGCCCTTTCAAAGCGAAGTTGCGGATCGAGTTTTTCAGCAACCTGTAGAAGTCGTGCCCTTTCAAGAACGAAAGCGCACACCGTCGCTGCCGGGCTTTGCCCGGCTGGACAGCTCCTTCGACTTCACTCAGGGGAAAGCGAGGGCGGCTGTCCCACATAACGTTAACCTCAGTGCGATTCTTCGGCGGCGGGGGCGGTGTCGGGGGTGTCGAGTTTTTGTTGCACGGGACCCGGCATGTTTGGCGGGGGCTGGAATTCGCCGGGATCTTTTCCTGCCAGGGCGGCGCTCATGAAGGTCATCCAAATGGGCAGGGCGGCGTGCGCGCCGGTTTCTTTGGCGCCGAGGGATTTTTTCTCGTCAAAGCCTACCCAGACCCCGCAGGTCATCGACGGTGAGAAGCCTACGAACCAGGCATCGGTGAAGTCGTTGGTCGTGCCGGTCTTTCCGGCGATGGAGAATGGCATCTTCGACGCCGCGACCGCAGTGCCGTGCAGCACGACCTCGCGTAGCATCCCGGTCATAATGCGCGCGGTGCGAACGCTGATTACGTCTTTGACTTCTGGGTAGTCTTCTTCGAGGATTCGCCCTTCATAGTCGGTGACTTTGCCGATATAGCGCGGCGCCGTGCGAACGCCGTCGTCGGGGAAGACGCTGTAAGCGGAGGCTTGTTCGAGCAGCGTGATTTCCGCCGCGCCCAGAGCCACGGGAAGGTAGGGCGGAAGCTTTGCCGTAATGCCGAAGCGGCCGGCGTAGTCAATCACGCTTTTGATGCCCACTTTGTTTGCCAGCTTGAGGGCGGGAATATTCCGCGACTGGGCCAGAGCCCGCCGCAGAGTAATGATGCCTTCAAATTTGTCGTCGAAGTTGTGCGGCGAATAGGGACCACCGGGAGTTTCGAAGGTTACCGGCTCGTCAAGAATGGTGTCGTCGGGACTGCCTCCCTGATCGATCACAGAGGTGTACACGTAAGGTTTGAAGGACGAGCCTACCTGGCGCAGGGCCTGCGTCGCCCGGTCGAACTTTGATTGGTTGAAGTCGCGTCCACCAACCATGGCTTTGATTCCGCCGGTGGCGTTGTCGATGGCAACCAGCGCGCCCTGAGCGCCGGAATCCTGCTCCAGACTCACGCGCGCCGCGTCGTTGGCATTCAACGCCAGAATCTTGACGTAGCAGACGTCGCCGGTATGCAGGACGTCCTGCATTTTCTTCTGCGTCCAAGCAATCTCCGGTTGACTCAGGGCTGCCGTGTAGCGCCCAAACTTCAGAGTTGCAATTCCCGCACCAGCCGACGTCACAAGAGCGTGGACGTAGCCGTTGATTTCCGGCTCGTCCTCCCAATCGGGATGTTCGTAGTTGGCCAGGGCCGAGCCTTCCGCCGGCAGGTTCTCCAGCTTTCCCTTCCACCCGTGACGCCGTTCATAGGCCGCCAAACCATCGAGCACGGCCTGGTTGGCGGCCTTTTGCAGATCCATGTCGAGCGACGTGAAGACTTTCAAGCCGCCTTCATGCACCTGATCAGTGCCGTACTTGTTTTCCAGGTAGCGCCGTATTTCCTCCACGAAGTACGGCGCCAGGGAATTAGGATCATGCTGCAGATGCAGCACGACCGGCGCGATGCGCGAATCGGCCGCCTGCGGAGCAGTGATCTTCCCATCTTCCAGCATGGCATTGATGACCAGATTGCGGCGCTTCATAGCCCGATCGGGATGGTTGACCGGCGAATAAATCACAGGTCCTTTGGGAAGGCCCGCCAGCAACGCGGCCTCATTGAGCGTTAATCGCTTTGCCGGTTTGCTGAAGTAGTACTCCGATGCCGCTTCGAAACCGTAGACTCCGTGTCCGAGAAAAATCTGGTTGGCGTAAAGGGTGAAGATTTGCGGCTTGGTGAAGCGACGCTCAATCTGGACGGCGAGCATGGCCTCCTGCACCTTGCGATGAAACGAGCGGTCGGGAGAAAGAAAAAGATTGCGGGCCAACTGCATGGTCAGGGTGGAAGCGCCCTGGACTTTCCCGCCGGATGCCATGTCGCGATAGGCTGCCCCCACAATGCGCCAAAAATTGATGCCGGAATGGCGGTAGAAATTCTTGTCTTCAATGGAGACGAGAGCGTCGCGCAGGACGGGAGGAAAGTCGTCGTAGGCGGCGACGACGCGGCGTTGCAGGGCGAAGGACCCAATCACGCGCCCGTGGTCGTCATAGAGTTCGGTGATCGAGCTGGGCCGGTAGGCCTCCAGCGCTTCGACCTGCGGCAGATCGGTGGTGTAGACGAGCAGGAGCCCGGAGGTGGCTCCGATGAGCGCGGAAACCAGCACCAGCAGGGCAAACACGACACGGCCCACAAGCCTCCGCCGGGCGATTTCCACCGGCGGAAGATCTTCATAGATCGACTTCATGACGAAACCTGTTCAGAATAGCAGGGCGTCAATCGCCAAGGCCATACGTAGATCACGATCCGACTGCCCGGGGCATTCCAGCATGGTCGTTGGCCAGGGGCCAATCCCTTTAAAGGTTTTCCCGAATTGGCCGATGAATTCCTTGAGGAGCTTTTGCCGCAGTATGTTGCCGTCTTACGGGTCGATTGGCGAAAGATTGCCGTTGACACCAACCTGGCGGCGTTGCCAAGCTGGCGCGCGGGGCTCCAGGAAGAGATCCTCAGTCCCCAATGGGAGCCAACGTGCGTTTCCGAGGACTTTGGTTAGTGTTACTGGTACCGGCGGTAGTGCAAATCGCCATTTCCCAGAGTCCGGAAAAGATTCAGTTGGTCGGCGTCGGAACCACCTCTCCTCTCGCGGTTTACTCAAAGTGGTTTCAGGCGTTTGAGGACATCCACCCTGAGCTCCACATCACGTACCTGCCCTCCGGGTCGGCAACAGGAATCGACATGGTAAGCGCCGGCACGTCAGATTTCGGCGGTACCGACGCTCCCATGACCCCTAAACAACTCGCAAACGCAAAAGTAATGCAGTTCGCCACGGTCTTGCTGGCCATGGTGCCGATCTACAATATCCCGGGGCTGGCGCGACCGGTGAAGTTTTCGCCACAAGCATTAGCCGGGATCTATTTGGGAAAAATCACCAAATGGAACGACCCCGCAATCTCGCGCCCGAACCCAGAAATCCAACTGCCTGCCAGCAAGATTGCCGTCATTCACAGCGCCAGTGGGCGTGGCTCGACCTATATCTGGTCGGACTACTTAAGCAAAGTCAGCGTAGAGTGGCGAACCAAGATCGGGCGGGGAATTGCCACCAAGTGGCCGGTCGGCACGGAAGCGGACGGGAACGGTAACGTGGCCCGAATGGTCAAGGAGACTCCGAATTCCATCGCTTACGTGGAACTCGGCTATGCAAAGAAAAACGGACTGCCGTGGGGACAGGTACAAAACGCCGCTGGAAACTTCATTAGCGCCGATCCTCTAAGCGTCAGCTCCGCAGCCACCGCGGTCGCAAAGGCCATGCCCTCGGACTTTCGCGCCTCGGTTACGAACCCTTCAGGCGACAGGGCATACC
>JBAVAV010000037.1:0-4351 GCA_049585895.1 Candidatus Sulfotelmatobacter sp.
GTATTGCACCAGCAGGCCCGTGCCCACAATGCGCAGGCTGTTGGCCACCACGGCGATCGGCAAGGCTGCCAGAGCAAGCAGCAGGCGCGTGGCTACACGGCGTTCCATCAGGTAGCCGTAAATAATTGCCAGCGTGGCCAGCGACATGAGGGAGCGAATGCCACTGCAGGCCTCGGCAACCTCGAGCGCCATTGTCGAGAGGATGAGGACATTCCCTTCCCGTAGAACGGGAACGCCCAGCAACGCGAGCGTCCCGCTGGCCAGCCTTGAGGCCAACAACTGTAATGGGAACGTAATTTGGTTGAAGACGATAGCCGGAATCGGGATCATCAGCAACAAAAAAGCCCAGGGAAACAAAATAGCGCGAAAGAATGGCCATCCCAAGAAGAGGACTGTGAGGCTGCCCAGCGCCAGCACCAAAGAGAATCGGGAAAGGAAAAGCTCCGCCCCCATCTGCCCCACAACCAGCAAGCACAGGGCAAATGCGAGATAAAACAGTCCCCACCACGAGGGCTGAAGGCTCAAGCGCGCAAGCTGTGCGCGTTCCTGCCAGATCACGAAGGCGGAAAAAAGAGGAACAAAAAAACCATGCGAGAAATTGGGATCGTGCCACCACTGCCGAGCCAGGTGGTCGAGGGTGGGAGCGTAAAGCCAGAGCAAGAGTCCAACTAAGGCCAGCGCCTGCCACAGCGGCGGATGGGCTCGTTGTTTAGCTACAGCGTCTGTTCTCTGTTGCACAGCCTGCACAATCTGACTCACTGGAAATGATACTTACGCAAGGAAATAGGCTCCAGCATATGCGAACGGCAAACGCCCCGCAACGAGGAGGAAGAGCCAGTGACATCACCGAATTGAAGCCCAAGGCCCCTATGGAGCGTGACAATTTGCGGGGCTATCTCAATGTTGGCCCAATCCCGGCTTGGGTCGGCAGCCTTCGCCATTTACGCAAGAATTAGCAGCCTTGCCACCCCAAGCGATTCGGGGAGCGAAAAAAAAATTGTTTCGTGCGGCAAGAAACGTCCTGCTTTATGCTTGGTCGTGTATGATTTGCGAAGTAGTTCGAGTGCCCACTTGCGGGTGCGGTTTCCCTTGTAAACTATTGAAAACAAGGCGTAGAATGGCACGATAATTGTTCCCTGGCGAGGATGGGCGGCCAGCCAGCCCGTGATTCCTGTTTTGGCCGATGCCCAGCCGGGGTTAGCGGTATACGTACCCCGGAAAAGGCTTCGAAAATGCACACAGATTTCCCGCAGGCATGGGAAACCCCGGCTTTCGTACTGCGGAGAAGTTGCAAATTAGCTACCAAAAAGGATGCTTGTCGCACAAGCTGTAAGGGACAAGAGGTGCGAAATTTGGAGCTTTCCAGCTCCGCAGGAGAAAGCATGAGGGGAGTGTTGAAGCTGGCGGTTTTGGCCTTTGCAGCGCTTTTGCCCGTCCTGATCTGGGCGCAGGACCAAGCTGCTACGGCCAGTTCGGGCGCGGGTAAGCCTGCGGCTTCCGATTCGGGGGCTAAGCTTCCGTTGTCGGTAGCAGGGCCTGATTACGTGATTGGACCGGAAGATACTTTGCACATTTCGGTATGGAAGGAGCCTGACTTAACGGTTACCTTGCCGGTGCGGCCAGACGGAAAAATCTCGCTGCCGTTGCTCGACGATGTGCAGGCATCCGGCATGACGCCGATCCAGCTAAAGGATTCAATTACGGAAAAGCTGAAGAAGTATGTGGCCGACCCGCGGGTCACCGTAGTGGTGACAGCGATGAACAGCCAGCGAATCTTCATTACCGGCGAGGTCCTGCACACAGGAGTGGTCGCTCTCTTGCCCAACATGACGGTGCTGCAGGCCCTGGCAAGCGCCGGTTTCACGCAGTTTGCGGACGTGAAGCACATCTACATCCTGCGCACCGAAAACGGTCAGCCGGTAAAGCATGCGTTCAACTATAAAGAGGTAGTGAAAGGCCGGCGACCCGGGGAAAATATAGTTCTGAAACCGGGGGACACGGTGGTGGTCCCGTAGATTATGATGCGCACACGCTGCAGCATTTCGACCCCGATACTGCTGGTGCTCGCGCTGGGCACTGCCTTGGCTCAGGACACTGGCAGCCCGCAGACGAACGCGCCGACACCGGAGAGCGCCCAGCAATCTCAGACACCCGTGCCCGCCTATGGGCAGGATAATCCTTCACCGCCGGTCAGCGAGAACCCGCCTATTTCCGGACTCGATGTCCCCGGCCTGGAACCTCACGCGGCCCCGCTTAGCTATCTGCAACCCCGAGTGCATGTCTCGGAAACGGCGGACTCCAACGTCGGTAATACGTTGGGGACAGCGTCGGTGCACGCGGTGACCCGCGCTTTGGCCGGCGTGGACTTGCAGAGGCTGTGGCAAAGCTACAAGCTGTCTCTTAACTACACCGGAGGTGTGGGCTACTACTCAGCGCAAGGCTTGGGCTTCAAGCAGGTTCAGCAGATGGATCTGGACCAGAGAATCAGCTGGAAACGCGGGCAACTTGGAATTCGCGATTCGTTCAGCTATCTGCCGGAAGGGAATTTTGGGACAACTTACGGCAGCATGAACGGTCTGGGCCAATTGATTGGTTCGGGAGCCGTTGGCGGGGGGAGCGTTCTAGTTGGAAACAATGTGTTCGGGTCGCTTGGCGATGTGCCGCGCATCATGAATTTGGCCCTGGTGGATGTCGTCGAAAACCTGACGCCCAAGTCTTCCATCACGGCGAGTGTGGGCTATGGGCTCGTGCACTACACGGAGGGCGTCAGCTCGCAGATCCTCGGTGCAACTGGCACCGCCCCGATTATTTCGTTTATCGGGAATAGCCAGGAGACTGGCCAGGTCGGTTATGACCGCATTCTCGGACCGCACGATCAGGCCGCCATTGTCTACGCCTACCAGAACTTCAGTTTTTCGGTTTCAGGGGCCGCTTTTCACAGTCATATCGCGCAACTGATGTGGGGACATCGCATTTCTGGACGCATGGATTTCGTGATCAGTGCAGGGCCTCAACTCACGACCATCCACGATACGCAGCAGGAATGCACCGTCCTGTTTGCTCCGCTGTCGCAATGCATTGCCGATCAGGGTGAGCTGATCACAACGACTCTTAATACCACCAGGCTGTCAGCCGCGGGCCGCGCGTCGCTGCGTTACAAATTTCCTAAGACCAGCTTGGCCCTGACCTACCAACACTACAACACCAACGGTTCGGGCTTTTTTGCGGGTGCGGAAAGCGACATCGCAACTTTGAGCGCCACCCGGCCGCTCAACCGAATCTGGTCCTTGACTTTAGATGCCGGCTATTCCAAGAACAAGCGGCTGCAGTTACCTACCGCCAGTATCCCGGGCACCAGTTTCAGCGACAGCTTCGCGGGGATCGCGGTACACCGGATGCTGGGACGAGCGTTTCACGTCTTTGCCAGCTACCAGTTCAACGAGCTTGCCTTTGACAGCTCGTTCTGCGACATCAATGGCGGCTCCGGGCCATGCAGCCGGATCTCCCAACGGCACTTAGGCGCGATTGGACTGGATTGGACTCCGCGTCCCATCCGTCTCGACTAAATCTTCAAGGCTGGCCGCGAAGCGGCAGCCGGAATAGGTTACGGAGATGATCGGAAAACGCGAATTGACCATGGACGATTACCTCTCCATGGTGCGGCGGCGGGCGAAGGTGATCGTGATCCCAGCTCTGTTGGCTCCTCTGGCAGGCTGGCTGACTTCCTTCGGGTTCACGCCCAAGTACACTTCGCAGTCACTGGTGCTGGTCGAGAGGCAACAGGTGCCTGAGAACATGGTCCAACCGCTGGTGGAGGAGGACTTGACGCAACGCATCGCCACGCTACAGCAGCGGGCGCTCAGCCAAACCAGACTCCAGCCTCTGGTGGAAAACCTAAAATTGGTCAAGCCGGGCCAGGATGCTGGTCAAGTCATCGATACCATCCGCTTGAATATGTCGGTCGAGCCCGTGGAAACGGATCTTTCGCAGATTGGCACTTCGGCCGCGGGCAAGAAGAAGTCCTCGAAAGGCAGCGCGGTGCCGGGTTTTTACGTCGAATACACCGCTCCCAGCGCGCTGGAAGCGCAAAAAATCTGCAATGGCCTCACATCGTTGATGCTGGACGAAAATCTCAGATTCATTGAGGGCACGAGTCAAGGCACGGCCGATTTTCTGGGCAAGCAGTTGGAGGATGCCAAGCACAGCCTGGACGACATGGATGCCAAGCTGGCCGCCTTCAAGAAGCAGTATGTGGGGCAACTTCCAGGGGACGAAGAGAGCAACCTCAAGATTCTCACCGGACTGAACTCGCAGTTGGATGCCAATACCCAGACGCTCAACCGGGCGCAGC
>JBAVAV010000038.1:0-4106 GCA_049585895.1 Candidatus Sulfotelmatobacter sp.
GTGCGGTCCATCGCTTCTCACAATGTGGCGCCTTAAACGCCCTTCCTGCACGAATCCAAACGCTTCGTGCATTCTAAGAACCCCCCGATTGAAATCGAGGACCTCACAACACAGTTTGTCCAGTTGCAATTGATTGAAGACGTATTCAAGAACAAAGTACTCCGCAAACATGCCCACATTTTTTCCCCGTACGTTGGCTCCAACTACATAGAATCCCCAATAGCAGTGGCGATTGCGAGCATCGATGTCGTACAAATCCAGCAGCCCTACGTCTTCCCCCTCGCAACGAATAATCCAGTGACGATAAGAGGGATTGCCGAAGACGCGGTCGAACCAGGCCGCGTGCTCTTCTGGACTGATCACGTGATCCGTAAGCATGTAGCGCCTGATGTGCGGCAAGTTGCGCCACAGCCGGATCGTTTCTTTGTCCTCATACTGAAGCGGACGGAATGAAATCATGGGGTTATTGGCCAGATAAGCCTCGCAGGACCGATACCACCCTCGCCGACCCACCCATATCGACCAGCTCGCGAGCCTTGGAAGAAAGACTCTGCCGACGACTTTGCGACTCGAGAAGTCTCTGCAAAAGGGGACCGGACGCAGTTGCAATTCTCTCCGTCCCGGAATCGAGAGTCTGCGCGGCTCCCAATGCCGCTAGCTGCTCGGCCACATCCCTCTGGTTGGAAGCGGTTACAACCAGCAGCGCCGGAAGCGCCATGGCACAAATCTCCCAACAGATCGAACCGGCCGCGGCCAGCATAATGTCGGCCCACGCCATGAGCTCTGGCATATTGAGCACATCTTTCAGTAGCCGGAAGCCGCCATTGGTCGACAGGACAGCTCGCTCCAGAGAGTCCAGATGAGGATTGCTGCCCCCGGCCACGACGGCCACTTCCAGACCTTCCATCTTGATAGATTTCAATGCCGGTATCACAGCGGCAGTCATGTTGTTGGGATCGCTGCCCCCCATACTCACCAGGATTCTGCGCCCCACGGGCGGTATCACTCGCTTCCACTGCCGCCACAGTTGAAATTCGCGCCGCAGCAGGGCATAACGCGGACCGAGAAGAAGCCGTGTGTAAGGCTCACGATTCGGATATAAACTCCCGTCGGCGTGTGCATTCTGATTCAGGACCAGGTCGGCGGCGTAGTGGCGGGCATGTCCATTGTCGTCCACAAAAAGAACTTGCAGACCGGCAGCTTTCAATTCCCGCTGGTACTCGGCATCGAAGTCATAACCGTCTACGACAATCCAGCCCGCAGCATGTCGATTAGCCAACTCGGCCACACATCTGGCGTCGTCGCGGCTTCCTGGCCGACCTTCTACGGGAGCGACCTCCGTTCCTTCCGATAGCAGGCGTTGGCGCACTGATGGCAGGACGTCCGCCACGGCGAACACCGCGCGCCCCCCTGTGTCCTGCCAGGCCTGGGCCAGGGCAAGACATCTCATCACGTGCCCCGTTCCCATGGCAACGTTGGCGTCTGCCCGGATTAGAAGTGTCTCTTGGCCCACAACATTTCTTTGCGACCCTGCTGCGCGTCAGATCAACTCGCAACTTCCGCGCAGGGCCTCCGAGAAAACGTCAGGAGTTGGTGCAGGCGACCTGGAGCAGCCGGATGCCAGCAATTCTCGCGCACGCTCGTCTGAACAGCGTACTCGCGCAAATACTGCGGAATTTTTTCCAGCCCGCCTTTGCTGTCCAAACCGATGCCCACTCCGAAGCGGATGAATTGCTCCACGTACTCGTGGGGCGAAAACTCCAGCCACTTGCATAGAAAGCACGGGATCCCGCGAACGGCGCACTCCATAGCCACCGTGGAAAGTATCGTGACACCGAACCATGTCTTGGTCTTGGCCAGAAGGTCATCGGTCAGCGGACCGCTGACCACACGCGTCGCGTCTCGTTGCTTCGCTGAAAGGATCCGAGCCAACATGAGAGTTCGCTCCCGTTCGCTCTCCGCAGGGTGCAGTTTCACCACCAACTCTCGCCCGGTCGCCAGCGCCATGTCGGCCAGGTGCGGTAACACGTCCCTGTAAAACTCTTCGGGACGCCCCCCGCACGCTTCATACAGCTCAGAAAAGAACAAGATGGACTGCGGGGAAGCCTGATCGCCGGACTTTCTGCCTGCGTGGGAACCGGCTGGAAGCGCCGGAGCGCCTACTTCCACTTTCTCGCGAGGCACTCCGCACATTCGAACCAGATAGTCTGCCTCCATCCTCCCCTTCGCCCAAATGATATCTGCGTGGCTGCGCTTGAACACATAGCGGCCATCCAGGGCGCCATGGTGGCAGGCAATGTTCAGCAAACCTCGTTCGCGTGCCAGCAGCAGCGGGATACGAGTGTAAGGGTTGCTGTCATCCGCGCAGAGTACGGCCTGAACCGGTTCGCGATCGACAACGTTCCGCCATGCGTCCCGCACTTCAATCCCGTGTCGGAACCTTCGTGGGAAGCTGGCCAGCTGTCCCAGGCGATTCAGCACGTCGAACTCCGGCATAGCTGTCAGTTCGCGTTTGAGAGATTCCCACCGGCTTTGCATTTCCCGGTTCTCATTGGCCCGGTCGCGCACCGAAGCATACGACGACAACCAGGCGGTTGCGACATTCGGGGGAGGCTCCTGCACCCAGCCACTTCTCCGCGTGGTGACCAGCAGAAAGCGCTCTTCAGAAAACGTATTCGCATATTGAATCCCGGTGCGTGACACGTTCACGTAAGCGCTGGGAAGCAAAACCAGAGGCTGCTTCGAAGATGGACGACTCCCCGGGCGCATGGCAACGATACGCCCGCGAAGTTGGTAACCAGGATCATACTTGTCCCAAAAAATATCGACCATCTGCGCCTTTGATAACTTCGCGGACAGCCTCAAGTAGTGTCCCGGTCTCAGCTTTGCCGCACGCCCGCGCGCGGGAAAAACTTGGACCGCAGTGCCAAGCAGCAACCGCAGGACGTCCGCGTGCAACCCTGGCCGCGAAACATATACCAGATCGCGAGAGTTGAGCGTCTGCAGCAGGCGCTGCAGTAAAATCAGCGTTTCCACTTCGCCGGTGAGCAAGATCGACATGATCTCCCACCAGTCGAGGCCGTAGTCATCGACAAGTTGTCCACATCCCCGCCCGAGCAGATCGCGCACCTGGCGAAAATCGTCAAAGCCATTCCGCGAATCCAGAGGCTCAACCCGGCAACCGAAGCGCTTGCTCCACCGCGCATAAGTCTCCGCCCCACCGCGGCCCAGATCGAAAATGCGGTCCCAGGGCAGACTTGCCCATGGGCCCTTCTCGGGATCGTCCTCGGCATGGATGAGTAGAACCTTCATGATTCGACCCAATAGGTCCCGGTCGGGATCCTTTCGCCGCGTCAAGTCCGCGGACTCAGCGGCTCAGGCTTCGTGGAGGGCCTTCTGGACAACTGACCGGTTGATCTCCAAAAGTTCAACTTGCCGCTCCAACAGCGTCACAACATCGTGCCACGAAAACAAACCGCTATCCATGTGGGAGTAAATGGCGCGAACAAACTCCAGGTCTTCGGAAGTATCCACAGTCCACCGGTAGGCACTGTGGTCTGTGTCTCCAGTAACCGACAGAATCTTGAACTCACCGGGGTTCTGATAGATGTAAGGCGTCACATGGACGCGCTGGTAGGTCTCTCGCGCAGCGCGCCAGGCTCGCTCCAGTGCAGGACGGGCAATCACTTCCGTGTCGAGTCCGCGTGGATAAGTCCGATCCAGGGAGTTGGACGCATAATCGGGGCGCTCTTTCAGGAACGCACGCACCGTCTTCTCGATAATTTGCGGATCGATCAGCGGGCAGTCGGAAGTAATGCGGACAATCGTGTCCGCGCCGAACTCTGGCGCAGCCTGGTAGTAGCGATCCAGCACATCCATTTCGCTGCCACGAAAACAAGTACATTGATGTTCGCGGCAAAAAGTGGCAATCGCATTGTCGGCGGGCTCGATGCTGGTGGCCACGACGATCTCGTCCAAACCCTGTGCCGCGCGTGCGCGTTCAATCACGCGTTCCAGCATCGGCTGCCCATGGATATCGGCGAGAACTTTGCCGGGCAGTCGGGTAGACCCCATGCGCGCCTGGATGATGGCAACGACTCTCAACC
>JBAVAV010000039.1:0-4669 GCA_049585895.1 Candidatus Sulfotelmatobacter sp.
ACCTCCGGCAACGGAAGAACCACGCCATTGAGGCTAAGGAATGCAAACGCGCTGGCAACTTCAATGGCCGCCGAAGAACTCAGCCCCGCGCCGATCGGGATCTCGCTCTGCACGAATAGATTCGCGCCCGGGAAAGCGTGTCCGGTCTGCTGCAGAACAACCGCGATCCCCACAACATAATCACACCAGTCTCCGGTGGCATGCTGAGGCAGGTCGTCCAGATCGAATTCGAAAAATCGGGGAAACTCCTCGGACTGAATCAGCAACTTTCGATCGGGACGAGAAGAGATGGTTACGCGAGTGCGAAGACCGATTGCACTCGGCATCACAAGACCCTCGTTGTAGTCGGTGTGCTCCCCGATTAAATTGACACGGCCCGGAGCGCTGAAAATAGTGGGCCGCGCGCCGAATCCGTTTGTAGATTGCTGTGCCAACGCGTTCGACTCCATCCCTGGCAGAAATCAGTCAGACCAGCGCTGCGGGGCACGGTTCCAGCGATGCTTCTTTAGCTCGGCCGGCAGTGAAGCATCGAGCGGGCCGGCGTCGCTGATGGCGATGTTGTTCCGCACATGCTCCGGGCTTCGCATGCCCACGATCGTTGTGCTCACCGCCGGGTGGGACAGAATGAAACGCAGCGCCATCTCGGGCAGCGTCATTCCGGCGGGAAGAATTTCCTTCAGCTTCTCGACGCGTTTGACAGTGTTCGCCAGGTTCTCCGGACCGAAATATCCCGAACGCCAGTCGTTCTTCGGGAAGCGAGTTTCCAGAGTCATGTTGCCGCTGAGGCTGCCTTCGTCGAGCGGAACGCGGGCGATCACGCCGATGTTAAGCTCCTGACAAACCGGGAATAGCTGGTCTTCCGGCGCCTGGTCGAAGATGTTGTAAATCACCTGCACCACGTCCACGAGTCCTGTGCGCAGGGCCTTAATTCCGTTTTCCGGCTCCCATCGGTTAAGGCTGAGGCCGAAGTGCCGAATCCAGCCGCCGTCTTTCAGTTTCTCCACGGTCGAGCGGAATTCTGGTTCGTCCGTCCAACTGTCATCCCAGACATGGAATTGCAGCAGGTCGATACAGTCCACGCGGAGTTTCCTGCGGATCAGGTCGGCATACTTCAGGACGTGCTCCGCTGGGAACACGTCACGGTATTTGTATTTCGATAGTGCGGGCCATTGTCCATTGCCCGGAGGAATCTTCGATGCCGCATACAGGCGTTTATTCGAGTTATTCCCCATGATCTCGCCGAGCAGGCCATCACTCTTGCCTTCGCCGTAGGCCCAGGCGGTATCGAAGAAATTGCAGCCCAGGTTAACCGCGAGTTGCAGAGAGTCAATCGACTGCTGATCGTCCGATCCGCTCCAGCCGCTCATCCCCCATAGCCCGTGGGCGATATCGCTTACGTCAAAACCGCTTCGGCCCAGCTTGCGGTATTTCATGAAAGTTTTCCTTCGGAGAGGATTTTCGTCTTTCTACAGGGTCTTTCCTACGGCGACATCCTAGCAGTTTAGCCGGGTCAGCCTTATCGAAACGCGATTCAGACTATAAAGACAAGGAAGTTGTCCGATGGGTAGTGGGTCAGTGTGAAGTCAGAATCGAGCGCCTCTGACAGTATCCAAGTAGTCTTTGCGAACTCTGCGGCATTCTTTGCGATCTTTGCGGTCAAAAGCTCTTAACCGCAAACGCCGCGAAGGGTCGCAAAGTGACCCACTACCGTCCGATGATGGATGGAACCAGATTGGTATCTCTTAACAAACCTGTGTCCCAATCTGAACAGCGTTCCCTTTTGGACTTGAGAACCGTACTCCCCCGGTACAAAAGTGCTGCGCGGGCCCTTTGTCAGAGTAAGCTGACTCAAGCTTACTCAGCACGGACGTAGTTTCCGAAGCAGTTGCGTGTAACCACTCAAGTATTAGATCGTCCCCCATATTCCAAATTCTTACCGCTCCAACCTCGAAGGAGGCCTCTCTTGAAACCGATTCAATTCCGCCTGATGGTGTTTGCACTATCCCTAATTGCCAGTGGCGTCGCGCAAGCGCAAGCCACCCGCACCTGGGTTTCAGGCGTGGGCGACGATGCCAACCCCTGCAGCCGCACGGCGCCCTGCAAGACCTTTGCCGGCGCCATCTCCAAGACCGCCACCGCAGGCGAGATCGACGCTTTGGATCCAGGTGGATTCGGAAGTGTCACGGTTGTGAAGTCAATCACCATTGACGGCGGCCCCGGCAACCTTGGCGGGATTCTGGCGGCCTACACGTCTGGAATTAATGTGAATGCGATACCCGGCTCTGTTGTTTCTCTGAGAAATCTTGAGATTAACGGAAGTGGGACCGGGACCAACGGCATAACGCTTGTGGCGGGTGCGGTACTTCATGTCGAGCACTGCTTCATTTCCGGTTTCGTCAACAATGGAATCAATATCGCAACCAGCGCGGCTGTTCAGGTATCCGTCGTCGATACCATCAGCCGGGATAATGCGCAAAATGGACTGTTCGTCCAAAACACGACCGGGCTTGCCGAAGTGTTGGTGAGTGGCTCGCATTTCGACAACAACACGCTCAACGGCATCTGGGCCTCCGATTTCAGCAAGGTTACGGTGAGAAACAGCGAGGCCGCCGGAAATGGCAACGCAGGCTATTTGGCGAACGGAGGCGGTAGTACAGCTACCATGAATATCGTAAACTCCACCGCGGCCCATAACAGGGTTTCGGGAATTCAAGCAGGCGGCGGCGCCGCGGCTTCCTCGGTGCGGGTTGCCGGCGTATCCATCTTTACCCAGGCCATGGGGTTTTCGGTGTTGACCAACGGCGCCATTATCTCCTTCGGGAATAACTTCAACACCGGCGGCGGAACGCCAACCGCAACGTTGGGTGTGCAGTAAATACTGCAAAGGGAACACTCACTTGGGATCAACCGACTCCCGCGTCGAAAGCAGCGACGGGGACAGCCTTGCCGCATGGGGGCTGCGCCAAGGAACTTGCAAGCCGTTACGGAAATGGAATAGGACCTAAGGCTCTGGCGATGGGGCCGGATGGGTGATAACGTGTGCCGGTAGTGTCCTGCCCGGCGCCTTGTGCAGCGTAGAAGATGGGAGATGGTAGGGAACCCATGCTCAGCCTCTCTGGCAGTTCGAGAACTTTGCTCCTGATTTTGGCGGTGGGCACCAGCCTCACCCCGCTTGCATTTTCGCAGCTCGAGACGCGAGGGAGTTTCGTCACCAACAACAGCCCATCCTCCATCGCAGTCGGAGATTTTAATCACGATGGCAAATTGGACGTAGCGGTGGCGGCGGGAGCTAGCACAACCGACACGGTGGCCATTCTCTTGGGCAACGGGGATGGAACCTTTCGGCATGCCCTCTACTACACAGTTGGCGTTGGGGCGGTTTCGCTCGTCGCAGCTGACTTCAATCATGACGGCAATCTTGATTTGGCTGTCGCGTCGCAGAGCTCCTACATCGGCATTCTGTTAGGCAACGGAGACGGAACTTTCCAAACCGCAACGCAGAGGCCGCCCGTCCCTACGTTCGAGCAGTTTGTTACTGTCGGCGATTTCAATGGCGATGGCAAACCCGATCTGGTGACGCTTGCCAGTGGCGTCATCAGCGTGCTGCTGGGAAACGGCGACGGAACGTTTCAGGATGCGGTGACCACGCAGCCGCCATTCTCGATTGAAAGCATCGGCGCCGGCGACTTCAATCGCGACGGCAAACTCGATCTGGCGACCGCCGGCACTTTTGGCTCCGACAGTTCCGTAAACATTCTTCTGGGCAACGGCGACGGCACCTTCCAAAACGGGGCGACCTATCCAGGCGGCAATGTGCCGGTCTCGATTGCGGTAGCGGACTTTAACGGCGATCACAAGCTCGACCTGGCCATCGCCGACAGCGAGGGAGTCGGGGTCAGCGTCCTTCTCGGCAATGGCGACGGCACATTTCAGACGGCGGTCGTCTATCCAATTCCCTTCACCCTCTGGGTGACAGCAGCCGATCTGAATGGCGACGGTAAGCTGGACCTAGTGGTGGCCAACAACATCACTGCATCAAGCGGCCTGACTGTTTTCCTGGGCAACGGCGATGGCACTTTCCAATCAGGCACATTTTACCCGGCCGGAATTGATGCCAGCTATGCGGCTGTGGGAGATTTTAATGGCGACGCAAAAAAAGACTTGGTTGCCGCCGACAACCGCTTCAACGACGTGATCGTCCTGCTCAACACAGGGACAGTCGCCTTCTCGCCCACCGCGCCTCTGAACTTCAAGAAGCAGGCCGTGGGCACGACCAGTGCGCCGCAGAAGGTCACCCTGACCAACACGGGCAAGGCCGCCCTCAAAATCTCCGCGATGAAAGCCGCAGGCCAGTTCGCGATGACATCGACGTGCCACGCGAGCGTCGCGCCCGGAGCGAAATGCTCCATCAGCGTGACCTTCTCGCCGAAGTCCAATGGCACGAAGTCGGGCACGGTTACCATTCTCGACAGTGCCTCCTCGAAACCCATGGTCATCGAACTCTCCGGCACAGGAACGTAACAACCGGCGTCCGGCTCAATGCGAACAGCTTGAGGTTTATCGATTTCCGCTCTCCGAATACGCCACAAAATCCACAGCACCCTTGTGACATCTAACCTTGCGCTCCCACCTCGCTTCGTCCATCATTGCCCAGGCAGAGGCAGTAAAT
>JBAVAV010000040.1:0-4127 GCA_049585895.1 Candidatus Sulfotelmatobacter sp.
CCTCATAACGATGGCACCCCATGCAGCCCTTTTGCCGGTACAAATCCTTGCCATCGTTGATGGTGAGCCATTGCACGTCTCCGCTCACCAGCAGCATGTCGGCGGCATGGCAACTCTGGCAGCCAGCCTGGGAATTTTCTTTGGGATAAAGCGGCCAAAGCCAGTGCTCATAATTTCCATGGGCCTTCTCTACGCTGGTGGTGGCGCGGCCGTTTCCCTGATGGCAGGGCGAGCAGCCGAATTTTTCCGGATCGTGTATCGACAGCAACTCCGGCTGAGGATGGCTCACAAACGCATCGGCGTACTCGTCCGGTTTCTTCTCGCCCTTGCCCGTTAACGCCGCCGGAGTGATCTTCAGGGGTTCGCGCGCTCCCATGTGGCAGGATTCGCAACGGTCCACGATGTTCGCCTCCGCCACGTTAATCTGCACGATCGCGGGATCCCAATCGGCCGTCTTCTTCTTCAACCCTTCAATTTGCGCCGGCGTCAGATCCACCATGTGGTCGGATACGTATTCATCCATCTTCGCCTTGGCCGCAGTGACGGGTTTCAGAACGTCACCCAGTTCGAGGCTGCGCTGCGTGCGCTCGTCGCGGATCGCGTTGTATGTCTCCTCCAGTTGTTGAAAGTTATATGTTTTCTTGCTTCCGTCGGGGAACTCAACTGTGGTTTGCTCGTTCTTATATTTCTCCAGTTCTTTTCGCTTGCTGTCTTTCGACGAGGCGCTGTCGCTGGTCTCGATCTCGTAACTGAGCGCATTCACGTAGGCGCGGCGGTCGGTGAACACGCTCTGCACTGCCAGCAGCCGCGCGCTGGCGTCATCCACGTTCCTGCGCGCCTTTTGGGCTGCGGCCGCGGACTCGTCACTTTTCTGTTTCCATGCGGCATATAGAGCCGCATACTCGGGATTCTTCTCGACATCTTTTTCCGACGCCGCGGACTTCGATTTCGCCGAATTCAGAAACGCCGAGTATCGCGTCTTCCACTGCTCCTGGAAGGCTTTCCACGGCCGCTGTCCCCAGGCTTCATCCCACAACGCCCAGAACAGCGTAGCGGTCAGGATGACGATCGCGAGAACGTAGTGCGCCGCATACGATTTGCTCGTAATCGGATCCTGCTCGGGGATGGGTTGTTCAGGCACCGCTTCCTCCGGAACCAGTCTTAAGGTCTTGGGTGTTAGGTCTTAGGTGTTACGTCTGGGAACTTATTCCTCGTCGATACCTGCCGCCGAAGTCCGGAAACCTAACACCTAAGACCTAACACCTTTCTTCACACGTTAAACCACGGCGTAATCCAGACATACTTGATGTGCCACAAGAGCCGCAATCCCATCTTCAAGGGCAGCGCCACCATCGTGAGCAAAAGAAACTGCACCATGGAAAACTGCAGCAAACTCATCCGCTGAAAATCTTTCCCCATGCGCCGCCGGAAAAGTGAATACACCAGCCCGCCACCGATCAGGTAATAGCCGCCCACCACGATCAAGCCGAAAATCGCCTTCGCCGCATTCGACGTGATGCCGAAAATATCCGGCAGATCACGGTTCACTTCGTAGATCAGCCGGTTGTGATCCCACGTCTGGCCCGGCCAGAACCACTGCCATCCGGGTCCGCGAATAAACGTCCCGATGATGATCATCGCGACCCACAAGATGACGAACCCGAACAAGAAAGTGGAAATCGAAAACTTGCGCTGCCTCCACGTGTAATACCCGCTGCCCAGCGGATTCGTATCCACATAGGGAATGACCATGAGCCCGATGATGATCATCGTGGGCATCACTACCCCCGCGATCCACGGGTCGAAATACACCAGCATTTCCTGCAGCCCGAGGAAGTACCACGGGGCTTTCGCCGGATTCATCGTGAGGTTCGGATTGGCGGGCTCTTCCAGCGGAGCGTTCAGCGTGATCGACCACACCATCAGAATGATGGTGACGATGATGGCGGCGAGAAATTCGATGCGCAGCAGGAACGGCCAGACGTGAACTTCCTTCTGCCAGCCGGGTTTGAAGGGCCAGGTCTTGCGATGATGGGTCTTGGCCATCGCAGGATCGGCCTCCAACTGCTCGATCAACTGATCGTTGGCGTGCGCCTGCCTCCACGCCAGGTAAATAAAGAAGCCCAGCAGCGGAATCAATCCCACGATCGGCACATTATCCGGCGCCGAGCAAATCTCCCAAATTTGTCGCCAGTCCATAAAAGTTGTCGCGTCGATTGCTAAAAAAGTCTTGTCATTCCGAACCGGGCGGAAGCCCGGTGAGGAACCTGCTGTTTGCTACCGTCGCTACTCTCCGGCTGCCTTCGGTCCTCTGCGCGGCTTGTCTCCTTCGGCTTCCAGCATCACCGGAGCTGGGCCTGAGATTCCGCCGTCTTTGCGCACGCGCCAGAAGTGCACGATCATCAAGATTGACGCCACAATCGGAATTCCGATGCAATGCCAGATGTAAGAGCGCAGCAGAGCATTGGCATCCACAATCGAGCCGCCCAGCAAGCCGAAGCGCACGTCGTTATATGGAGTCATGCCCAGCATCGAGCCAAACGGTCCTTCGTGTCCCAGCAGCGGCGTGGCCCGTGCCATGTTGGTGCCCACGGTTACGGCCCAGAAGCCGAGTTGGTCGTCGGGCAGAAGATAGCCGGTGAAGGAAAGCAGCAGCGTGAACACCAGCAGCAGCACGCCAATATTCCAGTTGAATTCGCGCGGCTTTTTATACGACCCCGTGAGGAACACGCGGAACATGTGCAGCCAGACGGCAATCACCATCAGGTGGGCCGCCCAGCGATGCATGTTGCGCAGAATCTTGCCGAAGGGCACATCGTGCTCGAGATAGAGCACGTCGCGGAACGCCTGCACTTTGCTCGGGTGGTAGTAGAACATCAGCAGCACGCCGGTGTAGGTCAGAATGATGAAGAGGTAAAACGTGATTCCGCCCATGCCCCAGGTATAGCTGTAACGCACCGCATCGCGGTTGATCTTGGCCGGATGCAAATGCAGGAACACGTTCGAGAGCACGCCCAGCGCCCGGTTGCGCGGCGTGTCGTCGTGCTTGTGGCGGAAGATCGAGGTGTAGACCTGCGTCTTGGTCGGATCCTTCAAGCCCTCGATCTGTTCTTTCGCCTTGGCGGGGATATCGGTTTTCAACGCCTGGATGTCATCTTTGACGCCGGCGGTGACCCGCTCGACCAGACCTACTTTGCCGTTCTTGCCGTTCGGCTTATTTTCGTCAGCCATTATGCCTCGTCGTTACTGCCAAAAGCCGGCGGGACGCCGGCGCTACCAAAGCTAAAGCTGGCGGGATGCCCGCCGCTAAACTCCCGTCAAGAACGCTCCTGGGTCGTTGAAATGTGTGGGCTGTCCCTTTGGCCACTGATAGAGCCGCGAAGTGTCCACAATAATTTGCCCATCCGGCGCCAGTTCGAGCTTCGCCCGGTCCATGGGACGCGGCGCCGGCCCTTCAAAATTAATTCCCTCGCTGTCGTACCCGCTGCCGTGGCACGGACACTTGAATTTATTCTCGCTGGGCTTCCAGTCGGGCGTGCAGCCCAGATGCGTGCAGCGAGCGTAAATTACAAACAGCCGGTCAGGAGTGCGATCGACCCAGATGCGGTATTTCTGCTGGAACTTCGTGTCTACTCCCAAGGCAAATTCCGAGGGATATCCAATCTTGAAGACAGAATTGGGCTCGAACAGCGTGCGGGGCAGAAAGAACCGGAAGAACGCCAGGGACCAAGCGCCCAAAAACGCGGTGACGCCCACCCAGACCAGCCGCCGCCGTCGCTTATCGACTTCAGTGTTCGACGGACCGACCGAATTCAGCCCCGCCGCGGCCGCGGCTTTTGACGTTCCCACCGCTGGCGTGCCTACGTACTTCGTGGCATCCACGGTCGTGGCCGCAGGTTTCGCCGCTTCCGGATTCGGATTGACCTTATTGGTCTCCGGCTCCGCCATGAGTGCTCCTCTTACCTACTCTGTGAATCTTTAATCTTAATCGGGCGTCATCCCGTCTCTAACGACGCTGCGCGCTGTCAAGCGTTTTGTGGCAACACTCCGGCGTGGACGCCAAGAGATGCGCCATTTCGCTCTCGCAGAACGCTTTTGATGTCCAGACCAAGCTCGTCACTCTCTTT
>JBAVAV010000041.1:0-6158 GCA_049585895.1 Candidatus Sulfotelmatobacter sp.
GACATCTATCCCGATATATCTCACACTGTTCATCACGGGTGTTCCTTTCGTTGAGCTTTGGTTGTCTGCTTCTCATAGCAACCGCAGCCTACCTCGAAAGGGGCGCCCTTTTATAATGCGTGCCCCACTTCTCGCCGTTTTTGCGAGAAGTGGGGATTTCGATCCTACCTCCCGCGCTCTGTCATCCTGAGCGGAGCATGCGGATTCGCCTTATGAATCCGCATGCGCAGTCGAAGGATCCCTGCGCTCCTGCTGGTGTCTCAGCCATCTCAAGGAGTTCTCCCCGTGTCGCCGGCCTTTGGGCGGGCAAAACCGGGAAGAGCACGAGTTCACTCGTGCCGCACCAGCGCCCGCTAAGACCGCGGCTTCAGCCGCTGGTACGCGCCCCGAAAACACTTTGTCATCCCGACCGGAGCCGGAGCGCCAGCGACGACGCAATGGAGGGTCCTGCTGTCGGTTTGTGGCGGAACGGGAGGAGCTATACAAACCAAAGACAATAAGCGCACAGGGCTGTGTAAGGGCCGCTAGACAGCCGCTACTATCTCGACAACAACCCTTTGGCTAAGTACGGCTCTGAAGAGCTTTCTGAACCCGCTACTGGGTTTGACGTATCCGCCCGTCGCATGTACGGTGTCGCACCACACCTCCGAATGCGCATAGTTGTCTTCCATTGGAACGTGTTTTGGGAAAAAACTGTACCGAGGATTGTTAGGCGGAAAGGAAGCTGGGAGGTCTTCGGCCTTGAAGGAAAGCACGCCCCAATTCTCGAACTCGTCGCTTTCAGAAAAGAGAGTATCCGCTGGTTCACTATATTTCTCTCGGTTTACTGATTGAGGTGAACTAAAGGAGAATCCAGTGTTGGAGAACTGGCCGTTCATGTAATGGGCGCGAGTGTAACGGCGGAACAGCTTTTCTGCCGCGTCAAAGGCTTGGTCTTCACGGCGCCCTTTCCTCCTCATCCGGTCAGGGCGCTCAGGCACGTATGTGGTCCCTTATCTGCTGCAAAGCCGTCTCAATAGAAGCGTCTGTCCCGTCTGTTTCAATCAACACAGGCGTCTGCATCCCAGCATACCTAACACCAATAATGTCACCTTCATTCGAAGATTCGATGTCAGCGTATCGACCATCCCTAGCGAAGCAAAATCCCACGCCGCCCTCCGCAGAGGGAACAATGTTTGCCATCGCGAGATCAAAAGGCCTCATGTGCTCAAGAATGCGGACTGCATTCTCAATTGCGGTCTCAGTCGGAGCAGGGGCACCGTAGCTGTCCCAATTGCTTCTTAGCTCAGCAAGAGAGAAGAGTTCCGATTGCGCTTTGTTGAAGAGAATCGCCGCGGCCCAAAACACGCTTCGGCCAACGGTGTTTTCTAGTTCATCCCGGACCTTGGTTCCTAGATCCCGGCCTGCCTCGCCCACTGCGTGGTTTTCTGCCGGTAGGAACTGGGGTCTTTTCTTGCTCTCCTCAGCGACCAACATTTAGCTTATTAGCTCCCGTGTCTTGTCTGTGATGCACGCCTCAAAGTAAAGGTTCTTTCTCTCGCGCAACCTATCGAAAAACTCCCAAAGTTCTTGCTCGTTAGTAACAGGTGGGCTTTCAACGTACAAATCTAAGTCTAGCACCAGGGCTATAGTATTCGGCAGTCTTGGCGCTGTCGTTGCTTCATTGAGCACGAGAAGGCCTTTGAGGTCATGCTGGTACATTGGGAGCCTCATCAAGAACGGACCGAAATCGCGAAACTCAGACGGAAGCTCGTCCGAAACGTAGGGGAAAATGTTTAGGTAGTCTCCTGGCTCAACCCGTGCACCGGGTATGATCAGTTGATTGATATACCGCACGGCAACTCTGGTAACCCTCTTGGGGCGCACGAGCTCGCGGTAGATATCCCATAGTCGCTTCGCTTCATCCCTCAGATGTTCAAAGTCCTCATAAGGCTCTAAGCGGCTAAACGTAAACCCGTCCAAGCGAACCTGAAGGACTTGGTTGTTGCCTTCATTCCTGAACATCAATCCCCACGGTTTCTGCTGTGCTGATGCTTGCAGCGATGGCCCAAACTGAATAATGCCTTCAGCAAGGCTGCGGGTCTCCTCCTGGGGATAGTCGGAACTGATATGTTTCTTAACCGCCTGCAGGTCTTCAAAACGCAACTCGGAGGACAGCTCTACCCTGATGTCGATGAGGGCTTCGGTAATTGGCGCTTTCTTGTAATTGGGCATCAGCAGCTAGAGTCATCAGGGAGTTTAGCAGGCGTAGCGGCCCGGATATTAGACAAAGATACACCCGATATGTTACACGGGAGAGTCGCGCCTCCCGCCTTCGCACCAGCGAGTGAGCGCTAAGAGTAACGACGCGACCCGACCCGTCCACCGAGAACCGCCGCTAAGTTCCCTCGCTCCACCCCGCCAAATACTCTTCCTGCTCCGGCGTCAACCGGTCGATCTTGATTCCCAGCGACTCCAGCTTCAACCGCGCCACGCGCTTGTCGAGGTCGTCGGGAACCGAGTAGACCGTCTTTTCCAGCGTCTTGAAGTTTTTCACCATGTACTCCACCGAAAGCGCCTGGCCGGCAAAGCTCATATCCATCACCGACGCGGGATGCCCCTCCGCCGCCGAGAGGTTGATCAGCCGGCCTTCGCCCAGCAGATTGATTTTGCGTCCATCTTTCAGGGAATATTCATCGACGAAGGTGCGCGTGGTGCGCTTCGACGACGCCATCTTTTCCAGCGCCGGAATATCGATTTCCACGTTGAAGTGCCCGGAGTTGGAGATGATCGCTCCGTCTTTCATCAACTCGAAGTGCTCCCTGGTCAGCACGCTTTTGTTGCCGGTGACGGTGCAGAATACGTCGCCCAGCCTGGCCGCTTCCGGCATCGACATCACGCGGAAGCCGTCCATCACAGCTTCCAACGCCTTGGTGGGATCGACCTCGGTGATAATCACTTCCGCTCCCGCGCCGCGCGCCCGGCTGGCCAGTCCGCGCCCGCACCAGCCGTAGCCGGCCACCACGAACTTCGACCCCGCCAGCAGGAAGTTGGTGGCGCGGATGATGCCGTCAATCGTTGACTGCCCCGTGCCATAGCGATTATCAAACAGATGCTTGGTGTCGGCATCGTTCACCGCCACGATGGGAAACTTCAGCACGCCTTCTTTCGCCATCGCCCGCAGCCGGATCACGCCGGTGGTGGTCTCTTCGGTTCCGCCGATCACTCCTTCGAGAGCATCGGTGCGCTTGGTGTGCAGGATGGTGACAAGGTCTGCGCCATCGTCCATCGTGATATGCGGTTTATGATCTATCGCCGCGAGGATGTGGTTGTAATAGGTGTCGTTGTCCTCGCCCTTGATGGCGAAGACCGGAATCCCCTGATCGCGCACCAGGCTGGCTGAAACATCGTCCTGCGTAGAAAGAGGATTCGAGGCGCACAGCACCACGTCGGCGCCGCCGTCGCGCAGGCAAATCGCCAGGTTCGCCGTTTCCGCGGTCACGTGCAGGCAGGCGGAAATGCGGATGCCCTTCAGCGGCTGGTTCTTTATGAATTCTTTGCGGATAATCTGCAGCACCTTCATGGACTGGTTCGCCCACTCGATGCGCTTCTTGCCCAGTTCGGCCAGTTCCAGACTTTTAATGTCGTAATTCACTTGCGCGGCGGTTGACATTCATCTCCTCGGGCGCGTCAGGCGCGGAAAAATGCTCGGGTTACGGATGTGATGATATTGCGACGGATTGTTTTGGTTGCGATCCCATGCCAGAATACACGAACCCGGAAGTCAGGTCAGGATACCGGTTGCTCTCTTAGTCGTGCGCCTTTTGGACTAAACCAGAATGGCACTTTGGTGAGTCCCGCTTAAGGCATTTACTGTAGAGACTTTGCTTGCAACGTCTTGCTTTCGGCGTTTCCGCGCTCGGGGGATATGCGCCGCCCGTAGAGACGCAGCTTGCTGCGTCTCTACGTAGTGATCATTTGCGCACGGCTTGTCCCGCCGGCTCCCGCAAGCCCGCATCGCTGGCTAGCTTTGCCGCTTTGTCGGTGGCTTCCCAGGTGAAGTCGGGGTCGCTGCGCCCGAAGTGTCCGTAGGCCGCCGTCTTCTTGTAGATCGGCCGCCGCAGTTTCAGCGCATCGATGATGCCTCGCGGCGTCAGCTTGAAGTGCGAGCGAATCAGATCTGGAATAATCGCCGGATCCACTTTCTCGGTGCCAAACGTATCTACACGCACGCTCACCGGCTCGGCCACGCCAATGGCGTACGCCAGTTGCACTTCGCAGCGCTCGGCCAGCTTTCCGGCGACCACATTCTTCGCGATGTAGCGCGCCACATAGGCCGCCGAGCGGTCGACTTTGGTCGGATCTTTGCCGCTGAATGCCCCTCCACCGTGCCGGCCCATGCCGCCGTAGGTGTCGACAATGATCTTGCGTCCAGTCAGCCCGGTGTCGCCCATCGGCCCGCCGATCACAAACCTACCTGTGGGATTGATGTGATAGTGCGTGTATTCATCGAGCAGGTGAGCGGGAATCACGGCCTGAATTACGTGCTTCAAAATCCCCGCCCGCAGTTCGTCGTTGCCCACGGTTTCGGCATGCTGCGTGGAAATCACGACCGCATCGAGACGGGCTACTTTGCCGTTCGCATCATATTCAACTGTTACCTGGGATTTTCCATCGGGACGGAGGAAAGGAAGAGTTCCATTCTTGCGCATCTGCGACAGCCGCATGGTCAACTTATGCGCCAATGCAATCGGCATCGGCATAAGCTCTTCCGTCTCATCACAAGCATAGCCAAACATTAGTCCCTGATCGCCGGCGCCGCCGGTATCTACGCCCATGGCTATGTCGCCGGATTGTTTGTTGATGCTGGAGATTACGGCGCAGGTGTTGCAGTCGAAGCCGTAGACGGCATTGTCGTATCCGATGGCAGCGACGGTACCGCGCACTACGTTTTGGAAATCGACATAGGCTTTGGTCGTGATCTCGCCGGCGATAACCACCAGGCCGGTGGCGGTCAGGGTTTCGCAGGCGACGCGGCTCGAGGAATCCTCGGCGAGGCAAGCGTCAAGAACTGCGTCGGAAATCTGATCGGCGATTTTGTCGGGATGTCCTTCAGTCACCGACTCGGAAGTAAATAAGTGACGATTCTTAGTTGCCAAAGTCTGTTTCTCCTTAGGGGACTGCTTCAGGCTTCGAATTGGTCGAGGCGGGATTTGGGAGGGTCCACGCATCCGCGACCTATCACTATCGAGAGGAAGTCCTTAAGAAAGGCTAACAGACCACCCCTCCCCGCGCAACGATTTTAGCCCCGAATGCGTGAGCGTGGATCCAATCGGGGAATTGTCAGGTTGGACGGAGGTAATGGCGTGTTAAGCGGCGGAGCTTAAGGTGATGTCCTGCGACCTTCGGCGTGTGCAGTGTGGTCAGACGCTCGCTTCGCTCGGCTGGACAGCCGAGGCGGCTGGCCCCAGGCGACCTTCCTAAACCACAGGTTCTTCAGGGGCTGCCTAGGGTGTGGTCGTCGATGCAGGGACGATGACGTGCATGCCCTGACTATCAAACAGGAAGGTGCGAACTTCGCCGGGGTCGCCCTGGCGGGGGAGGGTCTTGCCGTTGAGTACGAACAGCAGGCCACCTGCATTTCTGGTGCGGACCACGACCTCCTGAGTGGCGCGCACGGACGTGCCCGCGGGCGCGATCAAGGTTTCTTGCGCGACCGGCTTGCCGTCGGCGGTGATGGAAACCCAGGAAGTTTCCTCAGCGCGAATCCGCAAGGTGAATTCGCGCGGCGCTTTCGCCCGCGCAAGTGGTGAACCGGGGGGTGGCGTTGGCGGATGTACGGTGGAGGAAGAAGTATCGGTGGCGGCGGGTTTTGCGGTGACAGGCGGGGGCGCTGGGTTCGAAGACGCGGCGGATGCGCCGGAAGACACCGCTGGAACTACTGAGGAAGCGGGCGGCGCGATGTTCGGTCGCGCGACCGGAGCAGTTGTAGCGGGAGAAGTGGAAGCGGGCGGAGGTGATGGCGAAGCAACCGGCGATTCTGCCGCGGAGTTCACCGGTAGCGACGCGAGCCTGCGATCCTCCTTCTGGACATCTTTTTGATCTTCCTTCCGATCTTCCTTTCGGTCTTCCTTTTGCTCTTGCTTTTGATCCTGCTTTTGCTTAGCCCGCCGATCGTC
>JBAVAV010000042.1:0-4001 GCA_049585895.1 Candidatus Sulfotelmatobacter sp.
GCTCTCGCTCAGCGTCCGTCAGGTTAGGCGTCTCAAGAAACGTTTGCGGGAGCAAGGGGAGGCGGCTCTGGCGCACGCCATGTCTCCCTTAGCGCAACTGGAGATTACGCTCACTCGTTGCAGTTCCTTCTGACTCAACGCGAATGTCCTTCCTCTCATGGGGTGACATTTTCACGTTGCTGTTACGGGGTGACAGAATTATGGAGCTATAACACACTGGCAAAGAACAACTACCGCCCGGAGCGAAAACCATTTAGCCTGTAGGACGCGCACTTGGATAAACCGGAGGTTCGCCATGCCGTCTCGAAAACTGAGTCCCGTTTCGCGCCGTTCGTTTCTGCATCTCACCGCCGCAGCCTCGACTGCCGCCGCTTTCCGCATTGTGACTGAGCCCATGCTGGCCGCCGCGGCGCGCGCGCCCATCCCCAAGGACGCCGTCGTCATCGACGAGAACGAGAACCCGCTCGGCCCTGGTCAATCCGCGCGCGCGGCCATAGCCGCGATCATCCCACAGGGCGGCCGCTATGCGCACAATCTGACTGAGGATCTGGTTCAGACTTTCGCCCAGATCGAAGGCCTGAATCCGGAATCCGTTCACGCTTTCCCGGGCTCGACCAGCCCGCTTTATTACGCCGTCCGCGCCTTTACCTCGCCGCAGAAAAGCTACGTTACCGCCGATCCCGGCTACGAAGCCGGCATGTACGCGGCCGAGCACGCGGGCGCGCGCGTGGTCAAAGTTCCCCTCACCAAGGCTTTTGGCCACGATATCAAGGCCATGATCGCGGCCGCTCCTGATGCCGGCCTGTTCTATATCTGTACGCCCAACAATCCCACGGGCACGCTGACCTCGCACGCGGATGTGGAATATCTGCTGGAGAACAAACCTAAGGGCTCAATCGTGCTGGTGGACGAAGCGTACATCCACTTCAGCGACGCCCCTTCCGCTGTCGATCTAGTCAAAGCCGGCAAAGACATCGTCGTGCTGCGCACGTTCTCGAAGATCTACGGGATGGCTGGCATCCGCTGCGGCTTTGCCGTCGCGCGTCCTGGCTTGCTCGAAAACATTTTGGCGTGGGGCGGATGGAATTTTATGCCAGTCACCGCCGTCGTCGCCGCGTCCGCCAGCCTGAAAGATTCGCAACTCGTTCCTGAGCGTCGGCGGATCAACGCCTCCATCCGCCAAGAGACTTTCCAGTGGCTCGACCGCAATGGCTACTCCTACATTCCGTCGGAATCGAACTGCTTCCTGCTCGATACTAAACGCCCTGGAAAAGAAGTGATCGACGCCATGGCCCGGCAAAACGTTTTCATCGGACGCATCTGGCCCGTGCTGCCCACATACGTGCGCATCACCGTCGGAACGCAGGCGGAGATGGAGCGCTTTCAGGATGCATTCCGGAAAGTCATGCAGGGGACGGTTGCCTTCTCGCTGGCCCCCGCGCACAGGCCAGGTCGTCATCACCCCGTGTTGCCGTCGTGATGCAGGTGTGGAGCGTTCCTGCCCGCTCAAGACAAAGGCAACGTGCTCAAGACAAAGGCAACGTTCCAGAGATATGGCCTTTGCGACGGTGAATCGCTAGTGTCCATTCACTGCGGCGTCAGCAAATACCCGTGTTCTTTCCCGTTGTGCATGCCCATACCCACGATCTGCCCCGCATTGTTGATGCCCTGGGCATCGAGCAGGACCCATCCCGATCCTGCCGGAATCAGCTTGTTGAGATCCTTCATCTTTCCACCGCTGTAGACGAAGGCATGATAGGTGTTTTGAAACGTCGATTGTCCGACAACCACTCCCGAGTCGTTAATCCCGAATCCCCATGTGGTGCTGGTGGCGCCGGCAATCGTGCCCAAGTCTTTAAGGGTGCCGTGGGTCGCAATGAAGGCGTGCGCCGAGCCGTTCTTCGTATATGCAAGGCCGGTAACCTGTCCTTTATTGTTGATGGCATAGCCCTGGCTCCAGGAGCCGCCCAGGGTTCCCATCTTCGTCATCACACCATTGAGCCAGGTGAAGCCAAAGAAGTTGCCGTTCGCGTCGTACGACGTTCCGGTCACCATGCCGGAGTTGTTCACTCCCTGCGCAGTGTTCCACCAGTCGACGTTGTTGGCAGATCCCAAGGTTCCCAGATCGATCATCTGACCGTTGCTGTAAAGAAAGGGATGATTGGCTCCCGTAGCGGTGACCGCGGATCCGACGACCTGCCCCACATCGTTGAGGCCATACGCCGTGGCCGAGCCGCCACCCAGGTCGCCGATATTCGTGAGCGTGCCATCGATGGTGACAAAAGCATGATAGGTGCCGTTGGCGCTGGTGGAATATCCCGCCACCTGACCGGAAGCGTTGACGGCATTCCCAATGCCGCTGGTGCCGCCCAGCGTGCCGAGGTTGCTCATCTTGCCGCCGCTGTAGAGAAAAATACCGCTGAGGTTGTTTCTAGTGCTGCCTGCGGCGCCAGTTACCTCACCAGTAGGGTTGACCGCGCGCGCTACGCTGTAATCGTCTCCGGAGAGTGTTCCGAGGTCGGTGATCGTGTAGGTTTGCGCGGCGCACAAGGAAGAAGCGGCCGCCAAGAGGCCCATCAGAAATACCCGCGAAGTCGTCAACGATTTCATAACGTGCTCCTTGGTTCCAAAAGCGGGAATCCGTACGGGTTATTCTCTCCCATCGGCCCCAGGCCGGTTGTCACCGGATTGTCAAAATCACGCGCGGTCATCGCCTTGGATTCTTGCCCTGGGCGCGTTCGACCCCTGAACGCAAGGCTCCGCACGGCCATGACACCGATTCTTTGGCGGCATAGTCCGCCTCACCCGACGGGACCTACTGCCCCTGCGTCAGCGCTTTACGGTCTTCTGCCGATATTCAAACGATACCCATGGATTCTATAAACGACAGGTATTGTGAATGCTGCGGGTTTGAAGTTGGCGGGTTTTACGTTTCGGAGGCACAAAATGAGATTCGGTCCGTTTCTCGGTATTGCTCTGCTGCTGCTCATCCTTTGGGCGGGCGGTTTTCTGATGTTCCATGTGGCCAGCGCCTTGATTCATCTGCTCTTGCTTCTTGCTGTTGTCTCTTTCGTGGCGCACTTGCTTATGGGCTCGCGTACAACCTAGATGCTTTTGAATGCGTTGCGGAGCTCTGGCTCAGCAGCTTTTTGTTGATGGCTGCGGAGTAATATGCCCTCGGCGGCGTCCAGGCTACTCGCACCGGACGGCGAGGGCGTCGGAAGCCGAAGCCCGTCCCTACTGTACCGTCGGCGCGTAATATCCCCGCCGCGCTCTCACGTGGAAGGTCTTGCGGTCATTGGCCACGATCTCGATCGTCCGAAAGTGCCCGTCGGCTTTGAAATCTGCCGGCTTGTAGGAGATTGCATACTGGCTGCGCAACTCGTCCTGAATCTCGGCAAACGCGTTCGCGACGTCGCGAATCTGGAAGGGAAAGAAAGCCCGCCCACCGGTGGCGTCGGCAATCCGCTCCAGCACCTTGTCGCCCGAACCCTTGGTCCCGCTGATGTTGGTGCTGATGGTGTAAACGATTGCCTCCGCGCGCTGCGCCATTTCAATCGCCTCTTCGCGGGTCACGTGGCTCAGGTTATCTTCTCCATCGCTCAGCAGAATGATGGCGCGCCGCGTGGGCTCATTCAGCGGCTTCTTTAGCAGCTTGTCGCGGCAAGCGTAGTAAAGCGCATCGTACAGCGCGGTGCCGCCTCCGGGCCGCAGTTCGCGCACGCCGTGCGCCAGCGCTTCGCCGTCATCCGTGAAATCCTGCGTCACTTCCGGCGTGGCATCAAAGCCCACCACGAACGCCTGATCGTACCTGCGGCGCACGGTCTGGTTTAGGAATTCGATGGCGGACTCCTGCTCGAACTTGAAGCGGTCGCGCACCGAGTTGCTGGCGTCGATCAGCAGCCCCACCTGCAGCGGCAGGTTGGTCTCGTTGTGGAAGCTGCGAATCTCCTCCGCCGGCTTGCTGTCATCCACCACACGGAAGTCGTGCTGCTTGAGAT
>JBAVAV010000043.1:0-1767 GCA_049585895.1 Candidatus Sulfotelmatobacter sp.
GGTCATCCTTCATGATCTGCCGGGTAGCTTCCAGGCCGTTCAGACCGGGCATGCCGATGTCGAGGATGCTCACATCCGGCTTTAGTTCACGGATTTTTTCCGTCGCAGCGCGTCCATCTGATGCCTCGCCGCAAATTTCCCAACCTGGCTCCCCTTGCAACAAGGCGCACAAGCCCTTGCGCACGACCTCATGATCGTCCGCGATAAAAATTCGGAATGCTCCCATAACCCCACCTCCCCTGGTACCACACATTCCAGTACCGGATTACTCCGTGGCTATTGTCTGCTTTTCCCTGGGCGGACACAACTCCAGCCACATCTTCAACGCCTAAACGTACTCGGCTTGCATCACTAGTGCCAAACTCCCTGGTCTCCACAATCCCAATGCTTTAGGTGACTGTGAAAAAGGGGCGGAGTGTAATTCTTACTGCTCCGACCCGCCGGTGCGGCGATTTTTGCGTGATCGGCAACTTTGCGAGATCGCGATTTTGCGTGATCAATATCTTGAGAAACGCAGTCTTTGCGAAATTCAGAGGACCCCAATCCCCCGATCGCCTAACAGCGGTGGCTTTGCCTGAAGTCTCCATCCGCAAGGCGACTCCGCGCCTCCTCGATTGCCTCCTCTTGGGGGGCAAGCGGAACAACTCGCAGTCCTTGCAGCGGCTCGAGTTGCAGATTCAGGTTGGTCGCGCATCGGCCGCAAAGCCAGTAATGCACAGCCTGCCTTTCCGGCCTTTCGTCAAAGGGAGTTAGGGCGGAGTCACTGGCGGCAATCGAGATGGATACGATCTCGAATTGGTAGAGTCGCCCCTCCGAAAAAGAGTGTAGCGGAGCACAGCAATCGGGATTTACGCAATGTGCGAGCATGAGCTTAATTTGGCTTGTTGCAAGGCGAAATCGTCTTCCAACGACTTGCCCATAACCTTTCGCTGCCCGCGACCCTAAACCTCCAATACAATCCCGTCCAATACAGTCTCTACTGTATTTTACTCACCCCCCTGTGTATCGCTTGGTTCATTCCGCAACGCCTGCAGATCGATACCCAACTGCTCCGCTTTCTTGTAGAGGTGGCTGCGTTCCAGGCCTAAAACCTTGGCCGCCTTCGTAATGTGATGCTTGCTCCGGTTCAATTCGAGGAGGATTACCTCACGCTCGAAGAGCTGCACTCGCTCCGTTAACGTACCCGAACCCGCTGGTGACGATCCCAGATCCGTTTTTGGGGGCATTCCAACTTGCACCGTTTCCGTGGTCACCTCGCCATCCGTGGCCAGTAAGATCAGTCGCTCCACCACATTGCGCAACTCGCGAACATTTCCGGCCCAGGAGAGCGATTGAAGCTGCCGAATCGCTTCCGGGGAGAAGGGAACTGGTTTCCAGTTATTCTGCGCGCACACCTGCTCGGCGAAATGGAGCACCAGCGCCGGAATGTCCTCTTTCCGTTCCCGCAGTGGCGGCAGCAAGACCGGAAAGACGTAAATCCGGTGAAAAAGGTCCTGACGAAACTTGCCCTGCTTTACCAGCCCCTCCAGATTGCGATGGGTCGCCACCACCACCCGCACGTTTACTGGAGTCGGGTGGCCAGAGCCGATCCGTTCCACTTCTCCTTCCTCCAGTACGCGCAGCAGCTTGGCCTGCATGGTCAGAGGCATGTCTCCGATTTCGTCGAGGAATATCGTTCCCCGTTCCGCCTGCTCAAATTTGCCCACATGCCGCCCGGCTGCTCCGGTGAACGATCCTTTTTCATGGCCAAATAGCTCCGACTCGATG
>JBAVAV010000044.1:0-12142 GCA_049585895.1 Candidatus Sulfotelmatobacter sp.
ATCCAAAATCCTCGGCCAGAAACTGGGCCGTCCGCTCGCCGACCATGCGAATGCCGAGCCCGTAAATCACGCGTTCCAGCGGCAGCTTCTTGGAATTCTCGATCTCGTCGAGAATGTTCTGCGCCGATTTGTCGCCCATGCGCTCCAGGCTGAGCAGGTCCGCTTTCGTCAGCTTGTAGATGTCGGCAACATTCTTCACCAGGCCGCGTTCGGTCAGCTGATTTACGAGCGCGTCTCCCATGCCGTCGATATTTATCACCCCGCGCGAAGCGAAATGCAGAATCGTTTCGCGCAGCTTGGCCGGACAATTTGCATTGACGCAGCGGTAATCCACCTCGCCTTCGGTGCGCACGACCTTCGTCCCGCACACGGGGCACGTCTCCGGCATGTGGAATGTCTTGTGTCCGCGCGGATGATCTTTATCTTCGATTACTTTGGCGACCTTCGGAATCACGTCGCCGCCGCGCTCCACCTGTACCCAATCGCCGATCTTCAAGCCCAAGCGTTCGATCTCGTCCATGTTATGCAACGTGGCATTCCGCACGGTCGTGCCGCCGATCAGAACCGGAGCCAGTTCAGCCACGGGTGTAAGCTTGCCGGTACGTCCTACCTGGACCCGGATGCCCTCGATCTTCGTGATACCAGCCCGTGCCGCATACTTGTAAGCAATGGCCCAGCGCGGAGCTTTTCCCGTGAAGCCGAGCTCATCCTGCAAAGATGTTCGGTCCACCTTCACCACGATGCCATCGATCTCATACGGCAGCGATTCGCGTTTCCCTTCCCACTGCCCAATAAACGACCAAACTTCGTCGATCGTGTGAACCAGCTTGCGGTTCTGATTAACTTTGAATCCGGCGGCGGTGAGTGCATCCAGAGTCTCGAAATGCCGGTCGAAGTAAGTTCGCCCGTTCCTGAGCAGCATGTAAGGGAAATAATCCAGCCGTCGTTCTGCCGTCACCTTCGATTCGAGCTGCCGCACCGTGCCAGCCGTGGCATTGCGCGGATTGGCGAACAGCGACAAGCCTTTGGCTTCGCGCTCTTCGTTCATTTTCTTGAACGAAGCCAGCGGCATGAGCAATTCGCCGCGCACTTCGAAATCCGGAGGAATGCCCGCCTTCTTCAACTTTTCTTTCGGAATCGATAACGGCACCGAACGTACCGTGCGCACATTCAAGGTCACATCTTCGCCAACCAATCCATCGCCCCGCGTGATCCCCAGCGCGAGTTTTCCATCTTCATACACCAGCGCCAGCGACATTCCGTCGAGCTTCAACTCGCAAACATAGTCCACTTCGCTGCGCCCGCTGAGTTCGTGCACCCGGCGTTCCCACGCTCGCAGCTCTGCCTCGTTGTAAGTGTTGTCCAGCGACAACATCGGCGAAGAGTGGGGAACCTTGACGAAGCCTTCGCGCGGTTTGCCGCCGACGCGCTGCGTCGGCGACTCAGTCGTGAGCAACTCAGGATGCTCCGCCTCTAGGTCTTTCAATTGGCGCATCAGCTTGTCGAATTCGGCATCGCTGATCTGAGGTTGGTCCAGAACGTAGTAGAGATACTCGTGGCGGCGAATCTTGTCGCGGAGGGCTTCGGCCTTTTTTTCTATGTCTTTGGTAGCCGCGGGCATCGCAGAAGATTATAGGCGGGAAGAACCGCGCAGGGACGAGCGGACCTGTCGTCCCTGCCCGAGCAACAGAACCCTTACACCAAATCGTCCAGCTTTAACGCCGCGCTTCCGCCCTTCCAAGACGCCTCAAACTCCTTCTGCACGAACCCGGCATCGTAATCGCGCTTCTGCTGCAGCAATGCTTGGCGGAGTCCCCAGAGCGAACGTGGATTCCGCAGATTGCGCGTCAGGTCTTCGCGGAACACCTTCTCCGCGCCCGCCGTGTCGCCACTCATCAGCAGGACACCGCCCAAAGATTCACGGACGGGATAGAACCAGTCAGGCGGTTCGCCATACTTGAGCGTGTCTTGGATGGTTACAGCTTCCTGCAGCATGGCAATCGCTCCGCTGTTGTCCTTTCTAGCGATGGCGATCTTGGCGCCGAGAACATCTCTTGCGATCTCCAGGATATCCTTGGTCTTGTTGTTGATGGGCATTTGGAAGATCTCGTCCGGCGGCGTGGCGGCCTGCGCGTCGGAAACAATCTTGTATTCCGCCTCCGCCTCGCCAAGCTTGCCTGTGCCAGCCAGAGCCAGACCCCGGGCAAAGTGCCAGAACATGGTCGTGGCTTTCAGCGCGGGATCGGGTTGGGGCATCTTCAGAATCTCGTTCCAGTGATGGAAGCGAATTTCTACCGCCAGAGGGATCGTCGTGAATCCTTCGAGCGGCGGCACTTCTTTCACATGCGGACTGACGTTCGCCATAAGCAGGTCCGCGTTCTTCCTCGATTCCGCATAATTGCCGTTCATGGCCGCGCACATGGCGATGAAATGCAGGTTGTGGCTGTAATACATCATCGGGTAGATGCCCTGCACGCCCGTTGCTTTGATGTAGGCGCGGTCGACTTCGGCCGCCTTCTCGTTGGTTTTCACTGCCGCTTCGTAGTCGCCGGTGCGAATGTAAACATGCGCGGGCATGTGCACAATATGCCCTGCCGCCGGCGCCAGCGCCGCCAGCCGGTTCGCACCGGCCAGAGCGCGTTCCGGGGTGGGCGATGCTTCTACTGCGTGGATGTAGTAATGGACCGCACCCAAATGATTAGGATCGCGCTTGATAACCGATTCCAGCGCCGTCACAATTTCCTCTGTCCCCGCCTCGGGCGTGCCGTCGGGATGCCACAGGCCCCAGGGATGGAGGTTCATCCCGGCCTCGGCAAAAAGTGTAGCCGCGTCCAGATCGTCGGGGAACTCGCTCATCACCTGCCGCATGCCATCGCGATAGTCCTCCGCCGCTTTTTTCAAATCAGAATTGGGATCGGCCGGAAAGCGCCGAGCCAGAGCCTGAATGTATGCCTGCTCGCTGGGCGAGGCCCCGGCGGATAGATCGACCGCCTTTTGTACGGCATCATGCGCCTGCTTATAGCGGTTGGGGTCGGCGGGGTCGTTGTAGTTCGGTCCCACAGCCTCGGCAATGCCCCAATATGCGATCGCCAGTTTGGGGTCAAGCTCGCTGGCATGCTGGAACGATCGTGCCGCCTCATCGTGGTTGAAGGCATAGATAAATCGCAAGCCCTGGTCAAAAAACTGCTGAGCCGCGGCATTGTGGGTCGAAACGGGGTGATGAAGGTCCCCAAGCCCGGCCACCGGCGTGACAGGACGGCTTTGAGCAGGGGCCGCATGCTCCTGAGCCGCAACGCCAAGGCAGAGGAGCACTGCACAGACAAAATGCGCCAGTATTCTCATCCGGTGAGACTCCTTAGTTCGGTTTGGAATGCAACGCTTCGGGGACCGTCTAGTACCGGGATGTTTAGGAAAAAGACGCCCCTTGCAAGCGGGCTTAGCTTATGCCAAATTATGAGCCTTGCCAAGCAGTGGTCGCGGCTCTCAGGTTCCATCATGCCCAAAGCTTCAGATCCCCCTGCCCTGGCGTACGCGCGGAAGAGATTTGCCAACCGGCTCCCCGTCGCCCTGCTCAACGCCTTCAACACCAACAACCGCATCAACCAGTATTTGATCGATAGCATCCCGCCCGCGGCGTGGAGGGCCAAACCGCCCGACGGAAAGGGTCGCACCATCGCCGCCATCGTCGCTCACATGCACAACGTCCGCGTGATGTGGCTGAAGGTCGCCGCGAAGGGCAGTCAAATTCCCAGGCAGCTTGATCGAACCAAGGTGACTCCCATCCAGGCGCTGCGCGCCGCCGAGCACAGCCGCCTCGCCCTCTGCGTGGTGATCAGCGGCGCGCTGGAAAGCGATGGCCGGGTTAAAGGTTTCCGTCCCGACGTGGCTGGATTCGTCGTCTATCTGGTCGCCCACGACGCCCACCACCGCGGCCAAATCGCCATGTTGGCCCGCCAGGTTGGGTATCCTCTGCCGCAGAAAGCCATGTTCGGCCTGTGGGAATGGGGTTCGCGCTAGAGCAACCCTGGGGCGAGGCCTGAAGAGCCGAAGCCCGAAAGCCGAAGCCCGGAAACTGAAGCCGGAAGCATGGCCGCCCCGGGTTCGAAGCTCACTCCAGGCTCGGTTACAATCCAGCCAGCCTCGTCGATCTTTCACCCATGCGCAAGGCGGCATTACTCTACAACCCCGAGTCCGGCGGCCGTCGCACCCAACGCAGGCCCGAACTGGAAGCTGTGCTGGCCTTGCTTCGCCAGGCCGGCATTGAAGCCAGCCTCCTGCACTCCCATTCTCGCGATCAGGCAGTGGGCCACACGCGGCAGGCCATTCTAGCCGGCTGCGACACCATCTTCGCCTGCGGCGGGGACGGCACCGTCCATAACGTAGTGCAGGTCTTGGCCAAGTCGCACGTCGCTCTGGCTGTCCTACCTATGGGCACGGCCAACGCACTGGCCCACGATCTCCGCATTCCTCTCGATCCCGCGGCTGCGGCCCGGGCTGCTCTTCGTGCGACGCCGCGGCGCATCGCGCTCGGACGCATCCAATGTTTCGATTTCGATGGGAAACCTGCCATTCGCTATTTCACCATAGCGGCCGGAATCGGCGTGGACGCCCACCTGTTCTACAAGCTCAATCCTTCAGTCAAGGCACGGCTCGGAATGGCCGCCTATTACGTCAAAGCGTGGCATCTGTGGCTCACCCATCGCATGTCCCGGTTTGAGGTCGAATATGCCGCGGCAGGAGCCGCTGGGTCGAACGCCGATGCGATTAGGGCCAGCGTAACCGAATTGCTGGCTGTCCGCGTTCGCAACTTCGGCGGAGTGCTGCGCGAACTCGCGCCCGGCGCTTCTCTGCACAATAATCACCTGCGCGTCGTCCTCTGCCTTAGCGAAAATCGTGCGGCCTATTTACTTTACGTGCTTCGCGGCCTGCTTGGACAACGCTGGAACGTTCCCGGCATCGAGCTCGTGAATAGCCATAACCTGGTTTGCCGGTACCTGCCGCCAGCTCCGGGAAAAAGGCCAGTCGAATCTAAAATTTGCGTTGAAGCCGATGGCGAGTTGCTCGGCACTCTGCCCGCAGAAATCACGATCGTGCCCGACGCTCTGACCTTGCTGGCGCCCGCCCCTTAATCTGCACCGCGCTATTCCGCCATCCGCGGATTCGCTGCAGCCAATCTTCCCGTGGCAAGATAGAATTCGTAAGATCGCTTGGAACCCATCACCCATTTTCTCACCGGCGCCTGCATGGGCCGCGCCGGACTGAATCGCAAGACTGCGCTGGCCACGCTCACGTTGACTCTTGCCGCCGAAGCTCCCGATCTCGACATTTTCGCCGGCTTCCGTGGCCACGTGTTCGGCTTTGCTCACCATCGCGGATTCACTCACTCCTTCCTCGGGATTTTGATTGACTCGGCCGTGGTCCTCGTCTTCGTCTATCTAATCTGGCGTTTTCGCAAGCGCAAAACGAAAGATCCGAGCCTGCCTCCGCGCTGGGGATTGCTCTTCCTATACGCCTGCTTCGCCGGACTCAGCCATATTCTGCTCGATTTCACCAACAACTACGGCGTGCGCCCGTTCTGGCCGTTCTCCGAGAGGTGGTACTGCTGGGACATCGTCTTTATCTGGGAGCCGGTGATGTGGATCTTGCTGCTGCTTGGCTTGGTCGCCCCGTCGTTGTTCGCACTCATCGACAAGGAAATCGGGGTGCGCCAGCGTGGGCCACGCGGCCGCATCGCCGCTTCGCTTGCCTTACTGGGAATCGTTCTGATGTGGGGTCTACGCGACTTTGAACATCGCCGCGCCGTAACCTCGCTCGAGGCTCGCACGTACGATGGCAACGATCCGCTGCGTGTCTCAGCCTATCCTACCCTGTTCAATCCCTTTCGGTGGTACGGCGTGGTTGAGACTTCCAACTTCTTCGTGCTCGCTCCTGTGGATTCTCTGGTCCCCGAGGTCGATCCCGGGGGCCAACTCGAAATACGCTACAAGCCAGAGGAAACGCCGGTCACGCTGGCCGCCAAAAAATCCTACTGGGGACGTGTCTATCTGGACTGGGCGCAGTATCCCATCACCGAAACCGAGCTTCTGCAACCGCCCCAAGAGGGGTACATCGTGCGCTTCCAGGATTTGCGTTACGCGCAGTTGCCCAGCCTGTTTGAAATTCTGTTCAAGCGGCAGTCTAGCGGTCGCGGCAATCGGCCCAGCACTCTCGGCGCCGCCGTGCGGCTCGACAAGAACTTCCACATCGTCGGCGACGTTTTAGGCTCGGCAGGAGATCAGGTAGTCGTGCCCGAACCGGACTAGCAGGCTCCAGAAAGAACCTACCGCGGAGGCTAAACGTACTGTTGAATTTTGCCGGCTTTACGGCGCGGCGGGAAGCCGCGCCCTTTCAAGACGAAGATCTACCCAGCGGGCTCTGCGCCGAGCCCTTGACGCGCTCCCCGTCGCGCGCCCAGAATAGAGATTCGCGCCGAGGTGCTCATGCTGCCGTATCTATTCGTGTTACTGGCCATTGCCGTGCGTTTCCTGCCGTTCGCGGGCCCGATGAATTTCCTGCCGCATGCCTGGCACTTTACGCCGATCGGCGCGTCACTCTTATTTTTTGGCGCGCGCGGTTCGCGCCGCCAGATGTGGATCCCCTTCGTCCTGCTCGCGGCCACTGACGTCGTGCTCACTAAGTTCGTCTACGCCTACGTCTTCTCCTGGGACCACCTGGTCACCTGGGCCTGGTATGCCGCCATGCTAGGGCTGGGCGCTGCCACGCTACGCAGAAGTGCTGGACCGGTTCGCGTGGTCGCGGCCGCGCTGGCCAGTTCGGTTTCGTTTTTCCTGATCAGCAACTTCGCCGTCTGGGCCGCTTGGCCGGAGATGTATCCGCGCACGCTCGCCGGCCTGACGATGTCCTACACCGCCGGCATCCCGTTCTTCCGCGGAACCGTCGAAAGCGACTTGTTCTTCTCCATTGCCTTCTTCGGCACGCCCGCGTTCCTGCACGCACTTGCCGGCTGGATGCACAAGTCGGCGAGCGACAGTTTCGCCGCCTAATCGTCGATTGATCGAGAATCGTGTTCAGTGTGCTGGGTGAAAGGCGTGTTTAGCGCTCTCACTCTACTGAGTCACAGTGGCTTGGTAGCTAACCGCCTGCCAGTGACCGCTGCGGCGGACCCAGACTCGCGTATAGCGATACGGCCCGCTGAAATCTTCGCCGAGCTGGTGGCCTTTCACGTCGGCACGCGCAGTCACCACGGCAGTATCTCCGTAGACGCGAACCACCATATCGCTTACATCGATCGTCAGGTAGCGGAGCTGGCCGCTCTTGCGGGCTGCCACCGTATCCGGTTTGGTGGTCACCTGGCCCAGGGGAGTGATGGCGACGTAATCCTCGGCGAGGGTTCGCTGCGGAAAATCAGCGTCGCGGTGCAGGCTGGCTTCTTTCGAGAGGCGCTCCATCTCGATGACCTCGCGAATGGTTGCCTGTTCGCCGGAATCGAGGTTGGGCCGGGGATGAGCCGCTATATGTTGGGCGGCAAAGGCCGGGGCCGCCGCGAGCAAGGCTAACAAAAACACGAGACAATTGTTGATCACAACGAGACCTCCGCAGTCTGCTATGCGGACAGAGATCTGCTTGACCCGGTTACGCATTCTTGGATGCACAGGTTCCGTGGAAAACTTCACAGCCTCAAAGATTCTCATACGATTGCTGGAAGCGTCTACCTTTGCCATCCGACCTACATCCGGCCCAGTCGTTCTAGTAGAATCAGGCGTTCGGCCTCCAAACCGTCGTGTGCAAGCTGGGGCTGACGTTTTATGACCGACGTTCGGCGCGGCCTCATCATCGTGAACACCGGTCCTGGAAAAGGCAAGACCACAGCCGCCATGGGAACGGCGCTGCGGGCGGTGGGCCAGGGGATGCGGGTGCTGATGCTGCAGTTCCTGAAAGGCTCTTGGCACTATGGTGAACTCGACGCCGTGGCGGCGTTTGGGGACCGGTTTGTCATGAAGCAGATGGGGCGCGGTTTCGTCAAAGTGGGCGCAGAGAAGCCAGATCCGGAAGATATACGAATGGTCGAGGATGCATGGGCCGAGGCTGATAAGGTCATCCACTCCGGCGAGTGGGATCTGGTGATCCTCGATGAGATCAACTATGCCATCAGCTACGGTATGCTCGATCCGGCGAAGGTGGTGGAGAGCTTGAAGAGGAGACCGGAGATGGTGCACGTCATCTTGACGGGCCGGAACGCACACCCCACAATTGTCGAGGCCGCCGACACGGTCACCGAGATGCGCCAGGTCAAGCACGCGTATGAGAAGGGTGTGATGGCGCAGAGAGGGATTGAGTACTGATTAGGTAATTGGGTGATTTTATAATTGGGTAATTTGAACCCCAGCTAGCAGCCTGGCGGGTTTCAATTACCCAATTACAAAATCACCCAATTACAAATTCTTCCATGGCTTGGTTCAAACGAGAATCGGGTGAGGTGGACACTTCGGGCGCGAGGACGGTTCGCACCGAGGGCTTGTGGGTGAAGTGTGAGAGCTGCCGCCAGATCATCTGGAAAAAGGATCTGGAAGAAAATCTGAATGTTTGTCCTAAGTGCGAGAGACACTTCCGCATCGACGCGCGAACCCGGCTGGCATTGCTGCTCGACGACAACCAGTACGAAACTTTCGATGGGAACCTGGCTTCGACCGATCCTCTCAAGTTTGTCGACCTGAAGCCGTATGCCACGCGCTTGCGGCAGGCCCAGCGCGATACCGGCCTTAAAGATGCCGTCATCAATGCGCGAGGCAAGTTGCAGGGGCGCGCGGTGATCGCCAGCGTGATGGAGTATGCGTTTATCGGTGGCAGCATGGGCACGGTGGTAGGAGAGATGATTACCCGCGCCATCGAGCGTGCTTGCGACTCGCGCACGCCACTCATTATTGTTTCGGCATCGGGCGGCGCGCGCATGATGGAGGGTGTGATCAGCCTGATGCAACTGGCCAAGATTTCGGCCGCGCTGGCGCGCCTGGATAAGGCCAAAGTCCCGTATATTTCCGTATTGACCGATCCGACCACCGGCGGCGTTACCGCATCATTCGCTATGCTCGGAGATTTGAATATTGCGGAGCCTGGTGCGCTGATCGGTTTTGCCGGCCCGCGCGTGATTGAGCAGACCATCCGCCAGAAGCTGCCGCCCGGCTTCCAGCGCAGCGAATTTCTGCTGGAGCATGGGATGCTGGATGCAGTGGTTCATCGTAAGCAACTTAAGCCTTATGTTGCGCGCGCGCTGGAGTTTATGGTGGCGTGAAGTAGCTGTAAGCTCTCAGCTGTCGGCCCTAAGCTAAGTCGATCCCGCCGCCAACCTAAGTTCTGTTCGCCGATGAGTTTTCCGTCTCCTCCATGTGCGGCTGATCTGAGGGTTCAAAACTGAGAGCTGACAGCTGAAAGCTGAGAGCCGTTCCATGTCCTACGAAACCGCGGTTTCGCGCATGTTCGCGCTGGGCCACGAACTCGCACAGACGCCTTCGCACAAGTTCGACCTGGCGCACATGCGGGTCTTGTTGCAGACCATGCAGCATCCCGAGCGGCGATTTCCCAGCGTGCTGATCGCAGGCACGAATGGAAAAGGCTCGACGGCGGCGACACTGGCGTCGATCCTGCGGGCCTCAGGGCTTAAGACGGGACTCTATACTTCGCCGCACCTGGTTCGACTCAACGAACGTGTCCGCATTAACGGAGAGCAAATCAGCGACGACGATTTTGCCGGACTACATGGGAAAGCGGACCGCGCAGCCGAACTGCTCGTCGAGCAAGGCGCATTGCCCTGGCATCCCAGTTTTTTCGAGATGATGACCGCCATCGCCTTCGAGTATTTCGGACGCGAACACGTAGAGATCGCAGTGCTTGAGGTCGGCATGGGAGGCCGGTTAGACGCGACGAATGTCGTCGAGCCGCTGCTGAGCGTGATTACCGACATCTCGCTCGACCATCAGAAATATCTGGGTGACACCGTAAGAGAAATTGCGCGGGAGAAAGCAGGGATCATCCGGCGCGGCGGCGTGGTGATTACACTGCCCCAGCAGCCGGAGGCGAACGACGTCATTGGCAATACCATCCTCGAACTCGACGCGCGGGCGGTGAATGCAGTGCCCTATGTGCCCCCGGTTTCGCCGGGAAGTAGCGAGTACCTGGTAAGTGGTGCCGCGAAAAAATCCTTCAATGCGGATTGCGCAGAGAACGCCGGGAATGCTAGCGGCCAGTCTTTTTATAGCTATCCGCTGCAAGTAATGGGGCAGCAGATTCTGGTTGAGAGCGCGCTGATCGGGCGGCATCAACTGCGCAACATCGCGCTGGCGATTGCAGGGGCAGCGGAATTGAATCAGCAGGGATTCAGCGGCATCACTCCGAAGATTATAGAGCGCGGCATTCGCGAGACGCGCTGGCCGGGTCGCTTTCAGGTGATTGCCGCGCACGACCGATGGCCCGAGATCGTGCTGGATGTGGCGCACAACCCGGCGGGAGCCTGGGCATTGCGTTCCGCCCTCTCACAGCGTTACGAGGACCGTCCGGTACTCTTCGTCTTCGGCACCATGCGCGACAAGGCCATCGCAGAAATGGCCGAGATTCTTTTTCCGCTGGCGCGGCGGGTAATCGCTACGAAGGCGGAGAATCCGCGTTCCGCCTCACCGGAAGAGATTCGGCAGGCAGCGGCGAGAACGGGCACAGAAGTCGAGATCGCATCCGGCCTGACGGCGGCGTTAGAACAGGCAAAGGCAGAATCGGGCACTCCGATTGTAATTACTGGGTCGATTTACCTGGTGGGCGAGGCCATGCGCGTTCTCGGCGTGCACGTTTGAGAGTCAGATTTGGATACCGGATTCATCCTCCCGCACACGCATTTTCCCCTAGAATGGAAATGTGCAGGAATTAAATTCTCAAGTGGAGCAGGCGGAAAGAGCGGGGGCGCCGCGGGTCGCCCCAGCTCGCCAGAGTCCTCATGCCATACAAGGTGCCGAATACGGTTGGGTCAGCCGTCTGCGCTCCTACCTCATCCTCGATCCGCTCATCTGGCTCTACACGGTGGTCCTGGGACTGCTTGCGCTCCCGGGCGGGTTGTTCGACCGGAGCGGCCGCCGGCTCCATTGGTTTTCGCGGGCCTGGTCGTGGTTCATCATGAAAACGGTCTTTTCCCCGCTCAAGGTGACGGGGCTGGATAAGATCGACACTTCGAAGCCCCACGTCTACGCGGTAAATCACGCCTCGGCGCTGGATATTCCTGTTCTCTACGTTTATCTGCCATTTCAATTCCGCATCGTCTTTAAGAAGGAATTGCTGTCCTATCCTATTGTGGGCTGGCAACTGAAGCGTTCGGGGCAGGTCTGCATCGATCAGCAAAAGCCAACCAATTCGATTGCAGCCATCCGTTCGGCGGTGAAGAGTCTGAAAGCCGGCATGCCATTGGTGATTTTTCCAGAAGGGGGCCGCACGGCGGATGGCGAGATCAAACCCTTTCTGCCCGGAGCTTTTTTTCTCGCGATCAAAGCGCAGGTGGATATCGTGCCGGTGGCATTGATTGGCACCTACGAACTGCTGCCGATGGACACTTACCACATCAAGTGCCGCCCGCTGGAGATGCGCGTGGGCGAGCCGATTTCAACCTCCGGGATGACGATGAAGGATATGGAAGCGGTGTCGGCGAGGGTGCAGAACGAGTTAGAAAAGCTGTATTACGCGCAATCAGTACCCGATTGATCAAAGAACTCATGGGGCTATCGATAGCTGAGTGTGAAATTTACGAGGATCTCCGTATCTACTTCCACGGGGTTTCCCATCAGCAGATAGGGGCGGTACCGCCATTGCTCCACCGCGCCGATGGCGGCTTGAGCTAATTCTTTTGGACCTGAAATCAGTTCTAGATCGATAATCCGGCCTTCCCTGCTGATCTTGGCGCGCAATAGCACCTGGCCTTGAATGCCGGCTCGCCTCGCTTCGGGAGGGTACACCGGTTGCACTCTATGCAGGAGCAATCCCGCAGAAACCCCTTGTGAGACACGGACGCGCTGGGGCGTCGCAACTTTGGGAGCCTCTGTTCCAGGGGACGCTGTTTCAGAGGGCACCGTCGCACCTGGGGTAACTTCGTCAACTGGCGAAATTTTCTCGT
>JBAVAV010000045.1:0-2733 GCA_049585895.1 Candidatus Sulfotelmatobacter sp.
AAACTGCATAGGCCACGATTGACGATGCTGGCAACGCCGCCCGCGCGAGACTCCTTGTCGGTGCCGTGTGGGTTCGCTGGCTCCATCGGCAAGATTCCAGCCAATCGTTCCAACGCGGAGAAGCCCGCCGCTGCTCGCTCGCAAATCACGGCATGAGGTCTGACGCCAGTCATGCGATGTATATGGTGATACTGCTGAACGATCTGCTCCTGCATCTCCTCTTGCGTCCAGCGCCCGCGCCTAGCTTCGAGCAAATACAGATGGGCATTCGCATCGGCCCCTATCGCACAACCAGCAGAGAATGAGCCTTTCAGCGTAGCGGTTTGCGCCAAGTCCCAACTCGTCCAAGTCTGCACGATGTTCGGGTAGTCATAGCGGGGCACGTTCTCAATGTTGAAATAAGTTTGTCCAGCAAGCGAAGGTGATTGCTGGTATTGCGATTGCCACCATGCTTCGCTGACCGACAATCGGATCGCATCGAGTTTCTTGCGCGGATAGCGGTCAGGCCACAAACTTTCATAAGCGGGGAAGTGCTCGATATCGTCACCGAAACGGAACCACGCGTCCGTACCGGAATCATTAGTTGCTGGTAGTCGGAGATGCCCGAGAGGTTCTAATTGCCCTTCGCGCTCGCCTTCTAAGGCAAGCCCGAGTTCATCTGCCGGATGGATGCGAGCACCTAAGAAATGGACCACTCCATCCGGCGTCAGCCGATTGATTACGGAGTTCTGGATCGTATCGTGATACTTCTCCCTCATGCCTTGCTGCCGGGCGACAAATCCCGATTTATAAATGTCATCGCAGATTCCAACGGAACAGCCCCTACCTTGGCGCGCCCCGTCTACGCCACTGGCGAAGTAAGTTGCGTCGTTATCGCCTTGTTGTCCAGTGTCAATGCTCCACTGTGCTTGTTGGTTCATCGTCAACTTGTAGGGCACGGGGTACTTCGGACTGAGAAGCGCGTTGCGGGCGGCGTTCGAGAACTTGTTGGCTAAGGATTGGCCGCTGCAGATCACCATGAACTTCTCGTGCGGATTAACAGCGAGGCGCGCCGCTGGGCCGTAAATCGAAAGCATTTCTGAGCCTCCGTGCCGAACGGCTTTTTCCACGACGAGCCAGAAACGTTTTTCATAACTAAGCTGTGCGGCTTGAGCCATGCGGTTCAGATGCCAACTGTCGGTGTAGCTCGGTGGCCTGATAGCGCGGTAAGCGTCAATGACTTTCATCGGGCATCTCCAGCGGGCAGCGCGGGCTTCGGCGGGTAATAGCTCGCATCCAGGACAATTTCACGTTCTTCCAATTCCGTAATGATCGGTTTCACACGCTCCCAGAAGCTGGCTAGTTTTGCTTCTGGAATGTGCCGCAGTTCGTACACGGCGCGCTGCCACAAACGCATAGAGGCCGGGTCAACGTCGCCGTTGACATGAGCGGTGATTGACTTTGAGGGCGCGTCATAACCCATCAGCCGACTGATTGAATCACGGATGCTTTGCCATGCACGGGCAACGTCGGGCGGAATCTTGCCCTCGACGAGGGCTCGCTCCATCAGTTCGTAGATTTCTTTCTGCTTAAGCTGGCCTTCGATGAATTTCTCTGGGTTCGTTTCGCGCAGCTTCTTGACCAGCGGGTTCAGGTGTTTCGCCACAGTTTGGCGGGTCACACCAAGCTCCGCTGCAATTTTCTTCTGGCTACCGCTCTTGTAGTAACCACTGGGGAGACTATTCGCCAAGTCGATGATTTCCGAAAGCTGTTGTTCGACAGCGGCCGTCGAGTTCTTGCCAGTTTTGCCAGTATTGCGTTTCACGTGGTCTCCTTTGCAATCCGCTCCAGCCAAGCTGTCAAGTCTTCAACTCGGAATCGAAGGCATTTTTTGTTAAGTCTCAAGACAGGCAAAGGATTCTGGCTGCGACCGCGACCACGGCTGCTCGTCATCTCGTAAATGCTACGAGGTGAAACATCAAGCAATGCTGCGGCTTCTTCCACGGTTAATAGTTTGTCCATGATCTACTCCCCCACCGATGGCTGAACCGCAAGATCTATTCCATCAACGGGCTTTCCGCGACGTTGCAACTCACAGCAAAGGTCAATTGCGTGCTTCTCGCCCCTGCTGGTGAGTTTCACCCTGATATGACCTCCGCTAAAGCCCACAACCAGCTCCGCCCATTGCCAATTCAGGCACCGTTGTATAGCGATTTTCCACGTCTCATCGGTCGAATTCTTACGGACGTAGTTGGCAAGGGTTCCCTCCGGCACGCCTTTGCCGTCGTGATCTTTGCGCCATGCAGTGCGTAGAATTGAGCCGAGTAGCATGGCTTCGCGCACTCCGACCACGCCGTACTCATCGCTGCGATAGAGGCCAAGGAATTTCACTGGTCGCGTTTGTTCTACTGTTTCTGGCATGATTACTCTCCTCCTGCTAAATCGAGTTCCTGTTCTTCTCCGACTGGCTCTTGCAGATCGTCTGCGGTCGGTTCGTTCAATGCCACCCATTCCGCGCGCCATTTCGTCAAGTTGCTGAAACTGACGTTGAGTTCCTTTGCCAAGACTTTGTGCGGCCTTTTCTCGTTAAATCCCTTGAATGCCAGTTCGCGGCGCGGATCAACCACAGAGGTGTCTAAATCCTTCAGGTATGGTGACTCGCCGGGAGGGACTTTCATCTTTAGCGGCGGCGGACCCTCAAGCTGGAAAGGCTTGAGGCCAGGATTCTTCATTCCCTGCACGTAGACCCAAGTA
>JBAVAV010000046.1:0-12565 GCA_049585895.1 Candidatus Sulfotelmatobacter sp.
GTAAAATCCAGCCATTTTGTCCGACAAAAGGCAGCCATACCGAGTCTTCGGTTCCGGCGGGAAAGTGCTCCCCGTGACGCTCATGAAGAACACCGCTCTGCGCGAGTGCCTCCAAAATTGGTTTGCAGTTGTGAAGATTCTCGTCGAGATACAGAACGAAGTCTTCAGGCGGCGATGGCGGCCGTCCTCTGCTCCCAACGGATTGCTTCCTCGATCTGTTTGGGCTCGACGCCATATTCAGCAGCGAGATCAGGAACCGAATCGCGCGCGTTGAAACGAGAAGCGATCACCGCTGTAGAAATCCCCGTGCCGGTTATGACAGGCTTGCCAAAACCCAGGGCTGGATTGATCTGAATGAGCTTGGGCTCGCTCTGTTTGCGTTCCATGACGAAAGGATGCAACTTGAATACGCCATTAGGATCCCGTTCGATCCGTTCAAGGTAGAACTTCATAACGTCGGGAATCAGAATTTGTTCGTCCTTGCCGGACAAGTTGACGATTTTCCCCAGATGTTCGATGAACAAATCCCGGTGATCGGTCTGGAACGCTTGCTCGATCAGAGGATGCTTATGATGAACGTATCTGGCCAGCGCGTTCAGGGCTTTGCGGACCTTCGGCAGACGCACGTCATACACCGCGCGCATGCTGCTGATCATGTGGCATTCAAGCAAGTTGTGGAAAGACAGACGCGCGGGTTCCTTTCCCGCCAGCCGGACCAACGGAGTAACGGAAGCTTCGTCTCGCGTCCAATACCGAAGCGTATTCAGGGGCACTCGAAGGTATTGGGCAGCTTCGGAAACCCCATAGATGGGAGTTTCCATAATGTCATTGTGCTGGTTCACAAGACCTCCACGGCGCAAGAATAGTGCAAGGTCATCCCGCTGTAGTCGACAAACAGGGCAACTCCTGCATTGCATTGTACCGGCCTCATTCGCGCAAGTCACATGGGGGATTCGCCTTATTGAATCAGTGCTCCTCTCCACCAGAAATCCAGAGCCCCATTGTGATATCTAACCTTGCGCCCACCCTCCAACCTGCGTCATCATTGCCCCTGCAGAGGCAGCACATCCGGCAATAACAAGCCGGACGAACCCGGCCAAAAATTGGGCTATAACTCCTTTGCTTGAAGGATTTTAGTCTCTAAGTCCTTTAGATCACGGATTTTGCGGGGAATTTCGCGCTAACCCAATGATTCCAGAGATTCGAGGGGGAGGGGGGTACCCGGTAATCGAAAAGTAAGGATTAACCGATAGCTAACGGTGCAGTGCAGAAAAACCTCCTACTTCAGCCCTTCCACCAAATATAAATCCGCCAGCATGCGGTGATAGCCAAACACGCAGGTCCTGGCGTCGGGCGTCATGTAGATGGGGCCGATATTTTCGACGCCCGCCGGGTCGGAGGGCATGAGTTCCTTCCAGAGAGTGCGCTGACCAGTCTGCACGTCGAGGCGGTAGACGCGGGCCGGCAGTTCGCCGGGCTGGTAGATGTAGAGCGAGCGTCCATCGGCGGTCCAGGTGATGGGTTGCTCTCCCTGATTGATTCCCGGGATGAGGCGCGGCTCGCCGCCGGCCACGGGATAGAGATATCCCTTCTGGTCAGGGCCGATGGCGGCCACTTGCTGCGAGTCGGGGGAGATGGTGAAGGCCGTGCCGTTCACGCCTTCCTGAGAGATCACCTGGCTCTTGCCCGAAGCCAAGTCGTAGACATAAAAGCGCACGCCCCTGTTCGGCTCATCGGCAGAAAACAGAATGCGCTTGCCGTCCGGGAACCAGTGCGCCCAACTGTGGTTGATGTTGTCGTGGGTGAGATCTCTCGGTTCGCCGGAACGCGTAGGCAGGAGTTTGAACTGAGAAGGCGATTCCTGAGTCTGCGCAATCGCCCACGTTCCGTCCGGAGAGAGCGCCACCGCGCCGCCTTCGCCCAGCAGGACTGCTGGCGAACCGTCGGTCTTACGAATGTAGACCGCGTAGGTCAGGCCGCCGGATTTGGAGTAGGCCAAAGCGCCGCCGCCACCTTCCTCATCAAACAGCAAAGTTTTTCCGTCGGCTGAAAGATCGGAAGGATAGGTGTAATCGAGCCACGAGAGTTCATGCTGTTTGGGGTCGTCGGCGAAGACGCCAAGCAATTCACGACGCCACGTGGCGCGGACCAGCAGCACGCGTCCATCTTTGGCGATGTCGAGCAGCATGAGCGCGCCGGGCAGGCGGGCCACGATACGCTCCTTGCCATCCAGCGATGTGGCATAGAGAGTGCGATCCGTTCCCGACTTGCTGGCGGTGAACCAGATCTCCTTGCCATCGGGAGCCCAGGCGATTCCTTGAATGGTGAACCACTGGCTGGAAAGAAGCTTCTTATTCCCCGAGAGATCGACGATCGCGAGCGAGCCGCTGTCGTCACCCTGCAGAGGATGATCGGCAAACGCGACGTAGTCTCCCTTCGGCGAGACGCGAGGGTGGCCAATCCATCCTCCGGTCTGATACAGGGGCTTTCCGACCGGGAGTTCCAGGCGGTTGCGGCCGCCCATATCGCGAACCACAGCGAGGTTGGTGCCATCGGGAGCCCAATCGGCCCACTGCACCTGCTCCAGCATTTCACGCGGAGCGCCGCCGGAGAGTGGCGCGCGCGCCAGCGTGCCCATGCTTACCCACGCTCCGATGGCCTTGCTGTTCAGCAAGACCGCCATCTCGGACGTGGGAGAGATCGACATCAGCTGAGTGCGGCTGAGGCCCATGGAGCGCGATTCGGGAGCTTCCGGACGAGCGGTGAAGACGTCGACGGGATTTCCCTGCCAGGCGGCGCTGTAGAGGATGGTTTGTCCGTCCGGCGCAAAACGGGCGGCGCGAATGCTGCCGCGACGGAACGTAAGCTGACGGTAGAGAGGCGGCTCGAGCGGCGCCGAGGTAAAAAATAACTTGCCCGCGTAAAGGCCGATGGCTGCGGCCAGCAGGATGCCAAAGGCAAAAATCAGCGCAGCGGCAGATTTCTTGCGCTGGACGGGAACCGATGCTGGAGTAGCCACGCTCGTGGAGGGCGAAGACGGCGCGGTTTCTGCCACGACGGAAGTCCGCGAGGAATCGATGGAGCGTTTGAAGCGTTTGAGGTCGGCACGGAGTTCGGCTGCGGTCTGACATCGCAGGTCGCGGTCTTTCTCGAGAGTCTTGTTGATGATTTCCTCGAGCTTGGGAGGAAGTTCAGGATTCAGACGGACGGCCGCAGTGGGCTGACGATTGAGAATCGCTTCGGTAATGACTGCGGAGGTTTCTCCGCGAAACGGAAGGACACCCGTAGCCATCTCGTAGAGCACGACGCCGCAAGAGAAGAGATCGGTACGCGCGTCGAGTTCTTTGCCGCGCAATTGCTCAGGCGACATGTAGGCCACGGTGCCCACGGCGGTGCCGGGGCTGGTGAGATCGAGACCGGTAGCGTCGGCCATGGTTTGCGAATCGCCGCTGGTGGGCCGGGCGGCGCGCGAGATTTTCGCCAGCCCGAAATCTAGAATCTTGGCATTGCCCCGGTCGGTAATGAAAATGTTCGCGGGCTTTATGTCGCGGTGGACGATTCCCTTGCTGTGGGCGGCGTCGAGCGCGTCGGCGACTTCGATAGCCAGCGTGAGCAGGCGATCCAGTTCCATTGGCCTGCCCTGAATCATATGTTTCAGGGTCTGGCCGCTGAGGCACTCCATCACGATGAAGAGATGTCCGTCGTGCTGGCCAATTTCGTGGATAGTGCAAATATTCGGATGGTTCAGCGACGAAGCGGCCCGCGCTTCGCGGCGGAAGCGTTCGAGAGCCTGGGGATCCTGGGAGGAATCGTCGGGAAGAAACTTCAATGCGACGAAGCGGCCGAGGAGGCTGTCTTCGGCCTTATACACCACGCCCATGCCGCCACCGCCAAGCAGGTCGAGGATGCGGTAGTGAGAGACGGTCTGGCCGATCATGGATGGAGCGGGTCCCTGGCCCACGACCTTTCGGGGTGTCGTGGGACTAGCCATCTTAGGGCGAATTGCGGGATGAGTCAATTCTCCCGTGCAAGCGGCAGTGGGTCAATGTCACGACAGAAGAAAAAACCAATGAACCACGAAGGACACGAAGTATCACGAAGGTTTTTGGTTTCAAAGGCTTACTTCGTGTGACGTCGTGCCCTTTGTGGTTTAGATTCGGCAAATTGACCCACTGCCGTGCAAGCCCAAGGTCAGAAGGCGTTCTTGCATTGGGGAGGCTGCAAAATGTCTACATCTGCGGTGGTGCCGAAGAAGCGGAATAACATTTGGATGATCGGATTGGCCGGAATTGCTGCCATCCTGGTCGTGGCGGCAACCAACGTTTCAAGACTGAATCATAGCCAAACGGCGGCGAATCAAGACCGCGAGTACGCCATGCAGTCTCCCGTGGCGGAGGCATATCAAGCTGAGCAGTTCAAAGCCAGGATCCACCAGGCCGCACTAGCGTCAACCTCCACCGCGATGGAGCCGGAGGCGGCGCCGCCTCCCGCTGATTCGCCGGCGGATCGCAAGATGGTTCGTACCAGCTCGATGGACTTGGTGGTGCGGAAGCCGGCGGCGGCGGCGGAAAAGATTCGCGTGCTGGCGGAAAACATGGGCGGATTTCTGGTGACCTCGGAGATGAGCGGCGGGCTGGATGAAAGCGGGTCTTTGACCGTGCGCGTGCCGGCAGCCCGGTTCGAAGAGGCGCGAGAGGAAATCCGCAAGCTTGGCTTGCGTGTGGAGAGCGAAAAAATCGAAGCTCAGGACGTGACCCGGCAATACGTAGATCAGGAAGCGAACCTGCGCAACTTGAAGGCGGAAGAGGCGCAGTATCTGACGATTCTGAAGCAGGCTCGCACAGTAAAGGACACGCTCGAGGTCAGCGAGAAGCTGAGCGCGGTGCGGGGGCAGATCGAGCAGCAACAGGCGGAATTCGACGCGCTGTCAAAACAAATCGAAACCGTAGCCATCACGGTTTCGCTGCGGGCTGAGGCCGAGGCTCAGGTGTTTGGGCTGCGCTGGCGTCCGCTGTATCAGATGAAACTAGCGTTGCGCGGCGGACTCGACGCAGTGGCCGGTTACGCGGCGGCGATGACGGCGATGGTGTTCTATCTCCCGGCCGTGCTGTTGTGGCTGGTCACGATTGTGGTGGGCGCGGCGGTGGGATGGAAAATACTGCGCTGGATTGCGCGGGTATTCTTCGCGTGGCCGAAACAGGCGGTGGCTCAGAATAGCTGAGCTTTCTGAAATTGCTTTGCGAATTTCGCGAGTTCCTTCGCGAGCTTTGCGGTCAAAAGCTCTTAACCGCGAAGGCCGCAAAGGAATGCGCGCAAAGTTCGCAAAGAACCAAATCAAGAATTGGGGGCGATCATCGGCCTGCGAAATGCGGCGAGGGTTATTCCCAGAGACAGCAAAGTGATGAGACAGACATCGCCCAACGAAATTACGCAATAAATGCACCACACCCCGAGGATGTCCTTCTCGATGTGCGCCAGGTAAAGGGAGAAGCCCAGCCCCACAAGCGCTGCCGCCAGCAGCAGACGCCAGGCACGACGCCAGGCGAGCGCGCCCATCAGGATATATCCCGCGATGCCGATCACGGCGACCGGAATTCCGTGAAACATGGCATAGGGACTGTGGTTGACGATGCCGCAATCCCAATGATCGTTGATGCTGCACGGCGAGTCGCCCTCGCGGTAGTGTTCGCGCAGGGCGAGCGAGGAAGTGGCGATCCCCAGGATCGTGAGTACCGCGAAAACGTATTTCATATGCTCCCCGTTCTCTCCTGTCAGCTTGCAGGGTGTGCCGCGGCGTGTTGGATAAGAGTGACATTCTCCAGCCAGGAGTCTTCGCCCTGCACGACAACATCGGCCGTGATTGAATCACCCGGCTGCAATTGATTCAGCCGCGCAGCAGGTTTGATGGTGTAACCCATCACCATCGCGTCCATAAAACCGGGAATGGGTTCGTTATCAATGTTGGCCACGCCCGCTTGTTTGTCGATGGAAACGACTTTGCCTTTGAAGGGATAGCGCTTCGCGACAGATTCCATCTTGATTTCACCCTGCTGAGGTTTCCCGCGGTTGCAGGCGACACACAGAATCAACACGCCCAGGAGAAGTACCGTGGCGCGGGAGCGAGTTGCATTGTATTGGCCGGACATATTTGCTTTCCTATTCTCTCCCATCACCTATCAGTAGTGGAAGCGGTAGCGCAGTTCTACAGAAATCTCCCGCGGATTGTTCCAGTGAAAGCCGCCGAAGGTCACGCTGTTGTCGAGTTCGACGCGCCGGTTAGCGACATTCAGGGCGTTGAGAGAAGCCGAGAAGCGCTCACCGAAACTTTTGCCCAGGCTCAGATCGAACGTGGTGTGTTGCGGCAGATAGGCTCCGGGATACGGCTGTCCGGGGAAGGCGTTGCTGAAGCCGGAGCCGTAGTAGACATTGGTTGAGGCATACGCGCGCCAGGGCAGCTTGATGTCGCCTCCGACGTTGAGGGTGTTACGTTGATCGTGATCGAGCGGTGTCAACCCTTCGGGAAACGAAAAATCGGTCAAGCCTCCGGTAATGGCTCCCCCTGCCTCGGCAATTTGATTGGAATATGCGAGGTGAATTTGACCGCGATGAGCGATGCGCGGCGAGCGCAGCGTGGCTTCCCATCCACGAATTACGGCTTGCCCAATCGTGATAGGGAAGAAGAGATTGGATTCGCCGATGTTGTTGTGGTCGAAGAAATTCACTGCATTGGTGCGGAAGTTGTCGGCGTCGAAGGTCCAGCCGCGGAAGGGGATGGTCACGCCGAACTGGTGCTCCTCATCGTGCTCGCCGTGGAGAGCAATGAATCCCAGGTCGTTGGCTTGCGCGAACGCCAGCAGCGGACCAGAAGCAGTGATCAGTGGTGGGGCCTGATAGTAGTGGCCGTAAAAGGCGCGGAAGGTCCAGTGCAGACGGGGCACGGTGAGAGCGATACCGAAGCGCGGGCTGATAGCGCTTTCGGAGACTCCGCCGGAGAAGTGCGTGGGCCGGATTCCGGCGCTTAAGGTTAGCCAGGCTACGGGCTTGAATTTGTCATCGATAAAGAATGCTTCCAGGCTGCCGGAGGGATGCTCCCCATCGCTAAGCGGGCCGCCGCTACCATCGTTGAAGATTGCACCGAAGATCTCGTTATCGCGCTGGTAAAAACTGTACAAACCGGCTTGCAGACTGTTCCTGCCGACATTTGCTGCAAAACTTACCTGGCCGCCGCCGTAAGTCGAGCTGCGATTCTCGGTTGTTGCAACCGGAAAGTCGTTCACCGAACTGGCGTAGTCCGCGGAATTGCGATGAAAAAACGGTGAGATCGTCAACAGCAGTCTTGAATTGAACGTGTGCACCCAGGAAAAATTCACAATGGCGTCCGATTCGTGGTCGCCGTCGCGCAAATCCAGGCTGGGATATTGCCCCGTCAGATGGCCGTTCACCAGATTGTTCTCGATGTCGCTGGGATTCGGATCGTAAGGAATCTGGTAGTAATCTTTGCGCAGAGAGGTCACCAGGCGCAGTTGATTGGAGGGATCGACGTTGAAAATGAGCGAGCCCATGCCCCCATAGCCATTTTCGGCGTCATGAACGATTTGTGGAACGGGTGTCTGGATGCCTAGATTACTGCGGTTGCCGTTCACGCTGGCGTAGTAAGCGAAGCGCTCGGTGTGGCTGCCGAGACTTAGCGAGTCGTTGGTCTGATAGAAGTTTCCCGCGCTCAGGACTAGTTCGCCTTCATTGTTGCGTTCGAAACCGGTGCGGGGCACGACGTTGAAAACCCCGTACGTACGGTCGCCAAGCTCGGCGCCGTAACTGCCGCGATCGACCTCCATATAGTCGATGTCCTTGGGATCGAACTGCGGGCCGAGATTGGAGGCGATATTGGTGTTGGGCACGGGAACGCCATCGATCAGCCAACTAGTCTGGTGGCCGCCGCGGATGTGGAGCTGGTCGTGGGTGACGTAGGCTCCAGGAACGTAGTCGGTGATCATGGCCAAGCTGTTGGTGCGGTCGGCGCCGGGAGTGTGTTCCACGTCAAGGCGGCTTACGAGAGTGGTGGGCGTAGCAGAGTCAGTGGGCGCCGCTTCAGGCGCGCCGGAGACGTTCACTGTCTCGTTCGTCATGGCGATGCTGAGCGCGAAGTGTAAAACGGGTTGCGTCCCGGAGATTATCACCATGCTCTGCGCAGCTTGGTTAAAGCCGGGAGCGACGACCGTCACGGTGTATTCGCCGAGAGCGACGGCGTTGAAAGCAAACTGGCCGCTGGCGTCGGTATTGGCGGTTGCGCCCCAGTCTGAGGTTTTGGCGCGGAGCATCACCATGGCGTTCTCGACGGGGCGGTGCTGGGGATCGTGGACGATTCCTCGCACCGAGCCGAAGATCGTGGCAAAAGCCGTTATGGTAAGGGCCAGTAACGGGATAAGCACCCCGAAGCGAATGAAGCGCATGAAAATCTCCCCGATCGATGCCGAAAGAATTTCCGTGAACAAGTCAGGAAACTCCGGCTGAAGAGACGAATAACCAGTCCAAGGACGACTTGCGGGACAGCTTCTATTTCAGGCGATGGGAGAATGTGGTGGTGCGCGCGTGGATTGAAATCCGAAAAGCTCAGCAGTTGGAGAACCAGCGTGGAATTGGGCTACACATGTAGGAACGTCTTGCGAATGAACAGCCCTCGCCAGTGGTTGCGGCTGTGCCCATCGGGCAGTGGTCGCCGCGCGGGAGCAGCGGTTGCTGCAGCAACTCGAGGCGCGAAAGGAAAGATTGGAAGAACCCGAGCTCTCCGGCGTGTGACAGGAATGAGCCGCCTTGCGGACGCAGCAGGCATGCGGCGGCACGGCGATGGCTGCCAGCGCAATTGGAACGAGATTCCCCGCAAGCGCGAAGAACAACAGCAGTCTGGCGGTCAGGCGATGCATGCTTCCTGTCTGAATCGGAACCCCAAGGCTGGGCCAGAATAGAACAAAAGCGCGAATGGGCGCAAGCAAAGGGCGGGCGAGGGCGCCCGCCCCACACCACGACCATCTAGCGGCCTACGATATCGCCCTTGAGACCGGACACAGCTCCCAGAACTTCGTTCTTCTCTTTTTCCGGGACCTTGAACTTGTCGAGAGTTGCGATCAGATGTTTGACGGAAACGTTCCAATCGTCTTCTGTGATGCCCAGGCCGGTGTGGGCGGTTTTCATGTCCTGGCCGGTGTAGGCGCAGGGCCCGCCGGTGGCGTTGCAGAGGAAGTCGATCACGTGCTGACGAATTCGCGTGAGACCTTCTTTGTTGTGTCCCGCAAAGAAGCGCTTCAGTTGGGGGTCGGTGGCCAGGCGGCCGATAAAGTCGTCGGTAACCGCGGCGAGGGCGTCATAGCCGCCGAGTCGATGATAGAGCGATGGTTGCTGTTGGGCGACAGCCTGCGGGGTGGCGCAGAAAGGCGCGACCGCGGCAAAGGCCGCCAGGGTGAGATACAGAAACGGCGTCAATTTCTTCATGTTTCTATGCTCCTGAAGAGACCGGTGGCAGACTTGCCACTCGGGTGGAAGTACGGGCGCGCGCGAAAAATGGATTGCTCGGGTGAACATTGATAGTTGAACCGAGACGTTGAAGCGGCTTTGCGAACGGATCCAGAGACGAAGGAAGGGCCCCACGCCCCGGTAGCGGGAAGGATTCTACCTGCGACGCCGTCCTCTGGCAAGGAGTGTCTATTTCAGGTAGTGGTGCAGTTTGAAATCCACAGGGCTGGTAATGGAATCCGGCCTGTGGGAAACTGATCCTATGCCCAAGAAATCGATTCCGGATAGAATCCGTCCTGATAATCACGATTTGTACGTCCCTCTTGAGTTTGAGAAGGGGGACACGATTGACTCTTACGCTTTGACTGTGTGGGCCGACGCTCAATTGCAAAATATACCAAAGCAGGGGGGGTGGGCTGGTCGCTGGATAAATGCCCACGTCAAGCGAGGAGAAATAAAGCGCAAATTCGATACAGAGGCTCTGCCCGAAAAGGGTTTCTACGTCGTTCTTAAGAACGTTCGGATTGTCGAATCCGATGTTCGCGGCAAACATCGCCGCGAGGATTTCAGCCAAGCCGCTGCCCGGATCGTGCGCGAAGCGACTGAAGGCGAGTAGCCTACTTGACTGTTATCGGCCAAGTCTTAACGGCCAACTCTGCAAGCCGTTTCTGCCTATCTACGATCTCTTGTAATCCCCAGGTCGGTCCCGTTACCTCTTGCGTGAGGATGAAGCCTGACTGCTTATATGACAATTTCTTGTCTTTGAAAGAACGATTGCCAATGGCCACATTGGTCTTCGCCCGTAGCAAGACCATGTTTCCGATTCTCTTGTAGGCAGCAGCAGCCGTGTCCGCATCTATCTTCCACGCTGAACTCGGATTCTCCGGGAGGACATGCTCAAGATTGATTATCTCCTCTTCCTCGTTCGGCACCTGCTCCGGCTCCGGGTCTTGTTTTACCTGTAGCTCCAGAGCGCGCAAGTAGTACCGAGCAAGATAGGTATGGGAAACTCGCGCAATCGCAAAAGCAGCCTCAAACTCTGCATCAGTCGGAACGATATCGGTCATTGCCTTTGCGAGTTCCTTTGCTGTCTTGATCTTGCCTGTCCCAACATCATGGGCACGCATGGAATAATGCCTATCCAACAACCCGCCTCTTCCGCCCACAATCAAGAATCGGACAGACAACGAGACTAACAACTTAAATGCCTTTTGGCCTTCTTTGACGTCAAAATATCTCGCTACACCGAACATCAGCGGTCGAATCTGAGCGACCTGGAGTTGGCGAGTGATGATGTCTACGTGTTTGCGAGTTCCGCTTCCATAAACATTCCACTTGGGATGGGCGCTGTTCAGCAATGCAACGTAGTCGTTAGCACTCGTTGCCAATTCTCCGGCGACATCAACAGCCTTCTGCTTCCCTGATACAAACTCTTTGATTTCTTTTGACAGTTCACGTTCCTTTGTAGGACCGTGCTGCGTGACCCAATAGTGCCTGACATAGGTTACTGTTAGGTCATCGTCTACTGTCTCCAGCGCCCCAATCATCGCTGCCCACCTTTGCTGTACTTCCTTGATCCGCTCCTGAGCACGCCCAAAGAGATAGTTCTTGAGAATGTCCGACTGCGCGGCCCTCATGCCCCTGTCATTCAGGGTCTCAAACATCGTGAAAGCGTTGATGTGATCAGGCACAGTGACAGAAATAACCTTTGCGCCAGTTCTGAGGAAGTTCACCCAATCCACAAGGCGCTGAACTGCATCCTGCTCCTTGTAAGGCTTCACGATATCCGCAATGTGCCGCCGAACTATCTCCGCTGCCGCCAACATTTTCTTGTTTGACGGTGCGAGGTCGCCCTCTGTAGCCTTCTTTTCCGCCGCTATACGTTCTTCACTTCCCGGCTTAGAAAGCACAAACCGTCGGAAAAAATCGTTGTCGTCTACGTTGAGGGATAATCGGGGGATGATGTCTTCCGTGCGAAGATCAGTGGTCAATAGATAGTTCTGTTCGATGTTCTGTGCTCGAAGATCGTGTTTATTGGCAATCAAGTAGTCTCGAATCGCAGCCAGAAGAATTGATATCGTGGCCAGTCTTTGCTGCCCATCTGCCACCTCTGGCAAGGTGTTCTCTGCTTGAGTTAGCACTATCGTCCCCAAAAAATAGTCAGGCACGTCGCTGTCGATAGCCCCTGCCAAATCCTGCAACAAGTCCTGCACGTGGGTGTCCAGCCACGCATAGGATCGTTGATTTATCGGCACGACAAGACGATCTTGCGAGAGCAATTCACCTATGCCCTTGTGCTCGAATTTGATACTTCCCTTAGACTGTGCCATTCGTTTCTTTCTCCTCTAGCGTTTCGATCAGTTCTTCCAGCGTCCATACGTGATCCGTCAATCCCGATTCCATAGCAGGGGTGACTCGAAGAGTTTTGTGTACGCGGCAGAAGTTGTAGTGCATGAAGTATAGGGCAACCGCGTGACCATGATTTTCCAGTTTCTTGCTGAAAGCGTTTGTGAGTCTGGTGAAGCGGCGCATCCCCATTCTCATCGAAAGGTTCTGCCGCTCCACGAACGACGTTGAGATATGATCAGGGTCAGGTTTCCCGGCAAGAACTCCCGTCCGGCAACCGATGCAAGTGGCAGGACTGTAGCGGGATTCGGGATTATCATTCGATGCGCCGTAGATTTTGACGAGCATCGCATAATCAATTTCCGAACCGAAAGCATCCTCGACAGCTTCCGCGTACACGCGATGCCCGTCTGTCGTTAGCTGAATCCGATTGCTGATCCGCGAAGCCACGTCTTGCATGAAAGCCTGTGCAGTGACCGCGCCGCGATCCCCAAGCGTGTACGAGATGATCAGCTTAGTGTCAGCGTCCAGGGCCGTCCACGTCCATACGCTGCCCGCGCCAGCCTGCACCTGTTCCAAAGACAAGTTCTTGTCCTTGCCGTACACAAAGGCCCAAATTTCGTCGGCTTGAACGCGGCGCACGCGGAGATTGCGAACATTTGCATTATGGTAGGCAGCCGCTGCGCACCCCATGTCTTTGAGCAGTTTCAAA
>JBAVAV010000047.1:0-3010 GCA_049585895.1 Candidatus Sulfotelmatobacter sp.
GAAGGTAACCGCGCACCGCCAGGGCTCCCCCCACAAGCAATACCGTTGGCGTGTCCAATCCACCGGTGCTGGCCAGCGTTCCAAAGCCCGCCAGGACAAGCAGATACAACGATAGTTCGAAGTAATAGTCGATTGCCCGGGGGAGAGCAACGGGGCCGGATTCTGAAGGGAAGACTCGCATCGAACTATGGCTCACAGCAAGATTCTATTGTTCACGACCTGTGTTAAGAAAGGAAGCGCCACGAAAGCTTTTCTTGCACCAAAAGTCACATGGGTTTTCGGAAATGATGTGCTTCGCGTGCATCGGCCGGTGCGTCCGATCACGTTTGCTAGAATGATTCGGGTCAGGCATCGGTCTCGCGCGACGTATTCCCGCCAACCCCGCCAGGTCCGGAAGGAAGCAACGGTAACGGGCTCTTGCGTGTGCAGTGAGTCCCCGGTGCCTGGCTTATTGTATTTTGGGCTCCTGACTTCTCAATTTGCCGAATCCAAACCACAAAGGGCACGAAGGCACACGACGGAACCATTGAAACTAAGAACCTTCGTGAGACTTCGTGTCCTTCGCGGTTCACTGATTTTTGTCTTCTGTCGTGAAAGTAACCCAATACCACTTCTGACATCCGTTAGACATTCTGCCTCCAATCCTGCAAAATACTGAGTTTCATACTCAGGTAACCACTCCGGAGCCATCATTGACTAAACCCATTCGCGCCAAGATCAGCGCTCTCGGCACCTATGTGCCGCCTCGCGTGCTGACCAATGCCGACCTCGAAAAAATGGTCGACACCAACAACGACTGGATCATGAGCCGCGTCGGCATCCGCGAACGCCACATCGTTGACAAAGGAGTCGCGACCAGCGATCTTGCGGTCGAGGCGGCCAAGAAAGCTCTTGCCCAGCGCGGCCTCGCGCCCAACGACATCGATGCCATCATCGTCGGCACCGTGACCCCCGACATGTTATTTCCCTCCACCGCCTGCCTGGTGCAGCACAAGCTGGGCGCCAAAGGTGTTTGGGGATTCGATCTCTCCGCCGCTTGCTCGGCTTTCATTTATGCCCTGCAGGCGGGAGCGCAATTCGTCTCCACCGGCGCGCACAAGCGGGTGCTGGTAATCGGCGCTGATGTAATGTCTTCGATCATCGATTACACGGACCGCGCCACGTGTGTAATTTTTGGTGACGGCGCCGGCGCTGTAATCGTCGAGGCCGCCGAAGACGATTCCGTCGGCCTGATCGATTTCATCCACGAAGTCGATGGTTCGGGTGGCTGCTTCCTCTCCATGCCTGCTGGCGGCAGCCTGAATCCCGCGTCTCATGAAACCATCGATAAGAAAATGCATTACGTTCATCAGGACGGCCAGCAGGTGTTCAAGTTTGCCGTGCGCAAACAGACCGAGGCTTGCGAAAAACTGCTGGCCCGCAACGGACTTAAAGGATCAGACATCGATGCCTTCATCCCGCATCAGGCCAACCTGCGCATCATCAGCGCCACCGCCGACCGTCTCGCCTTGCGTCCAGAATCTGTGATCGTGAACATCGAGCGCTACGGCAACACCACCGCCGGCACCATTCCGCTGGCCATGCAAACCGCCATCGAGGAAGGCAAGTTGAAGAAGGGAAGCTTGGTGCTGATGGCCTCAGTCGGCGCAGGCTTCACCGTGGGAGCCACGCTGCTGCGCTGGGCGTACTGAAGAGCAAATATCCCTTTTGCTCACGACTGAGGCGTCCTCCCGAGGCCCCGCGTTCTATCCAGCGGGGCGAGGGATCTCCTCATCTCATGAATCGCCTGCCTATAAACAGGGACGGTGGATCACATAAGCACTTTTTATAGGCGCATTCGGCGTCCATTCGCGTGCCCCGATGATCTACTGATGGGAGCACACACGGAGCCCGCGATGGCCGCCACACCCCGCCCCGCAACCTGGAAGATTCTGCTGGCCTTCGCCATCATTTATTTCGTGTGGGGATCGACTTTCCTGGCGATCCGCATCGGAGTGCGCGAAGTGCCCCCGCTCCTGCTAGCCGGAATGCGCTTCTTCGTAGCCGGCATCGCACTCTACGCCTGGATGCGCGCCACAGGCACCGCTTCACCCACGCGCCGCGAATGGGCATCCGCAACCATGCTGGCGGTACTCATCTTTTTGATAGATTACGGATTGGTCTTCTGGGCCGAACAGCGCGTCCCCTCCGGAATTACGGCGGTCATGCTGGCCACCATTCCGGTCTTCACCGCACTAGCCGAAATTCTAATCTTGCGCACGCAGCGGCTCACCCTCCGCCTGGGAATCGCGCTCCTGGTCGGTCTCGCAGGAGTAGGAGTTCTAGTCAGCCGCTCGGTAGGCTTTGGCGACGCTCCCATTGAAAGGTCGGGCGCGCTGGCCCTGGTTGTGGGCTCGATCAGTTGGTCTCTGGCCACAGTTCTCTCCCGCAAGCTGAGTTTGCCCCAATCGAAGGTCATGAGTTCGGGAGCTCAAATGCTGGTCGGCGGAATCCTGCTCTTAGTAGCCGCAGCCATGTTCGGCGAGTTCCGCACCTTTCACGCACGCGAAGTGTCGGCCGGCGCATGGCTAGCGCTGCTATACCTGATCGTCGCCGGCTCCATCGTCGCATTCACGGCTTATGTCTGGCTAATCCACCACGAGTCTCCAACCAAAGTCGGCACCTACGCCTATGTGAATCCGGTGATCGCTGTGGCGCTTGGATATTTTCTGGGCGGGGAATCGCTGGGCGCTCGCACTGTGGCGGGAACGTTTCTGATTCTGGTAAGTGTCATCGTGATTACGACCACGCAGAAAAAGAAGATGGCTGAAAAGGAATGGCCAGCGAAGGAAACGCAACTCGGCGCCTGACAGACTGAGGATTTCTATTTAGAGGCGTCATCCCGTCTCTAACGACGCTGCACGCTGTCAAGCGTTTTGTGGCAACACTCCGGCGTGGACGCCAAGAGATGCGCCATGTCGCTCTCGCAGAACGCTTTTGATGTCCAGACCAAGCTCGTCACTCTCTTTAA
>JBAVAV010000048.1:0-14016 GCA_049585895.1 Candidatus Sulfotelmatobacter sp.
CCCGCGGCTCGCATTTCATGCTGCTTCAGTTCGTCGCGGCTGAAAATCACCAGCCGCCTCGGGTGATATTCCTGCAGCATGATCTCAACAAACTTCTTCCCGAACGACCCTGTTCCACCGGTGACCAGGACCGACTGCTCCGACCAGTTCATCAAGCATGCCTCAGAGATTTCATACGCGTGATCCGCGTGACTCGAACCGCCGCCGACAGTCGAGCGGCCAGCACGCGCACACTGCGCGTGGCGCAGTTCCGCGCGCCTTAAGCTGGTCGATTTAAAAAAAACCCGCTCCCCGACTTGGCCAAGTAGTATAGCGGACTTCTCTCGCGCTGCGGCTGTGGTATTTTGCGAGTCTTTCCACAAGAAGTGCTGCCCTCGAACATTCGTAAATGCTTTCGCCGAAAGCAATGCTAGAATATCGGCGAAACCGGCAAACCTAAATGTTCGGAAATTTCCGGTGCCTCGAACCAGCCGCGCGCCACCGGTCATGGGATTGTTGGGGCGGGGATCTGTCCCGAATCTTGGCGGGCCTGCAAAATCAATCGAGGAGAATGCATGGATTCCGGACCGCTGGTCCCGGCCAGTAACCATCCCTTTCGCGACCTGCAGCCTGCCGGGCAGCAGGAATTCGCGCGGTCCGTCAGTCCGCGCGTTTATCCCGATTTTGTTTCCCAGGAATCCGCGCTCGGCGAATACATCCGCGTTCTGGTGAAGCGCAAATGGACGGTTCTCGCCTGTTTGTTTTCGATCTTTGCGGTGGTCGCCATCGCCAGCCTCAAGATGACCCCGATTTACGAAGCCAGCGGCAGCATCGCCATCAACAAGCCTGATTCCGGCCTGGTCAATTTCAGCAATTCTCCTACGTTCAATCTGGACTATTACGATCCCACCGAACTGGAAACCGAAGTCAAGATTCTGCAGAGCGATCTTCTTGCCCTGCAGGTTGTTAAGGAACTGGGCTTGGATCGCCAGTCTGAGCTCAGCGAAAATACCGCGGCCTTGCCTTCGTCGCTCGATCTCGCTCCGGATCCTCTGCAGGCCGGTTCGTCGCGAACCTCCGCCCTGCTGGGTGGCTTCAAGGGCAACCTGAAGGTCACGCTGACTCCCAACACTCGCATTATTGAGGTGCACTACCGGAATCCTGATAAGGATCTGGCCGCCAAAGTCGTCACGACTTTGATGAACACTTACGTGGAAAACAACTTCAAGGCCCGTTTCAATTCCACGATGCAGGCGTCCGATTGGCTTTCCAAACAGTTAGTCGATCTGCAGATGAAAGTGGAGACCTCCCAGGAAAAGCTGGTTCGCTATCAGAAAGCGCATGAGATTTTGGGGATCGACGAAAAACAGAACATCATCACCGCAAAACTCGATGAACTGAACAAGGCCCTGACCATGGCGGAATCGGACCGCATGGACAAAGAAGCCGTGTACCGCCTGATTCAAGGCGGCGACCCCGATGCGATTGCGTCCGCTTCGGGCGGTGTGGAGGAAACAGGGCCCGGTGCGCAGTCGGCTTCAGCCCTCATGGAAAGCCTCCGGACCAAGCAGGCGGAACTGAAGATTCAGGCTGCGGACCTGAATACCCAGTTTGGGCCGTCCTATCCAAAACTCGCGCAACTGAACAGCCAACTCAAGGAAGTCGATTCTGAGATGCAGGCCGAACTGAAGAAGGTCGCCGGCAAAATCCATGGGCAGTACCTGACAGCCCTGCAGCGGGAAAGCATGCTGCACGATGCTCTCGAAAGGCAGAAACAGGAAGCTAATAAACTGAACGAGAGCGCGATCGAATACAGCCTGCTGAAGCGCGACGTCGACACCAACCGCCAGCTCTACGAAGGACTGTTGGAGAAACTAAAACAAGCCGGCGTCTCAGCCGGGCTGCGCTCCAACAACTTCAGCATCGTGGATGTAGCCCGTGTCCCTACTTCCCCGGTCGAGCCCAACATACCGCGGAATCTTGCTTTTGCTTTTATGTTGGGGTTGACCTCCGGCGTCGGCCTCGCGTTCCTGCTCGAAGGGCTCGACAACACCGTTCGCACTACGGAACAAGCGCAGATGATTTCGGGCCTTCCGCCCCTGGGCATGATCCCGATGGGTTCCCGGACGTCGCGCGAGGGCGCAAACTCGAAGCGCCTGGTCATTGCGACTTCTAAAGAAGCGGTCGAGTTGATTACCCAAGTCAGGCCGCAATCGCAAATGGCGGAATCCTATCGAGCGCTGCGCACCTCACTTCTGTTATCGAATCTGGGCGCGCCTCCTAAAGTGATTATGGTCACGAGCGCCCTGCCGCAAGAGGGCAAAACCACAACCAGTATCAACTGCGCCGTAGTGCTCGCGCAGAAAGGCGTTCGAGTACTGTTGATTGACGCCGACCTGAGGCGGCCCAGCATTCACAAGACGCTGGGACTGGGACCGCGCAGCGGACTCAGTAACGTCCTGACCGGCAGTGCCACGCTGGAACAGGCAATCACGCGGGCGCCGATTCTTCCCAACCTCTCGGTACTTCCTGCGGGGACGCCACCGCCGAATCCGGCTGAGCTGTTGGCATCCACCAACATGAGGGATGTTCTGGCGGAACTGGGGGAACAATACGATCACATCGTGATCGATACGCCCCCGACCTTGTCGGTTACGGATGCAGTGGTGTTGTCGCCGCGTGCCGACGCCATCGTGCTGGTCATCCGCTCCGGACAGACCACCAAGCAGGCTTTACGCCGCTCGCGTGACGTTCTGATGCAGGTGAATGCCAAGGTTTCTGGTGTGCTGCTGAATGCCGTCGACCTGAGTTCCCCCGATTATTACTATTACTACGAATACCAGGGCAAGTACGCGCGCTACTACCGCGACGATGCTGCCCACGACAACGAAGACGGCGACGACGAGGACGCGGAGCAGACCGACGAAGTCGCTCCCAATAGCGCTTAGGCAAGAACGCGCTGCGCTGACGTTTCGGTTCGACGACATGAAGATTCCCCTCACCTCGGCCTGGCAGAAAAGTCTCGTCCTCGGGACAGCGGTCGTATTCTGCCTTGCCTATATCGCCGTGGCAGGACGACTGTTTCTGGCTTCCTGGTTTGGCGAAAGAGTGGAGATGGCCAGTTTGCAGCGCGCTGCCCGCATGGATTCTGGCAATGCGGATTATCGCGATCACCTGGGTCGTTACTACGCCTTGGTGGCCCGCGATCCGGCTTTGGCGATTGAGCCCTACCGCGCCGCCGTGCAACTCAACCCCCATTCGGCGCGATACTGGTTCGACCTGGCGTCGGCCTATCAGGTGCTGGGAAATGTCGAGGAACAAACCAATGCTCTCGAACAGGCTATCCGTGCCGACCCGACCACTCCTGACGTGGCCTGGGAGGCCGCAAACCTTTACCTGGTACAAGGCGAGGACGAAAAAGCCTTACGTGAATTCCGCGTGGTGCTGGAGAACGACCAATCACTTGCCAACTCCGCCATGCAACTCTGCTGGCGAATAAAACCGGATGTGGACGCCCTGCTGGCCGATGTCGTTCCAGCCCGGCCGCCAGCCTACTTTGCCTTCATGAATCTATTGATGACCAAGCAGGAAACTGCAGCCACGGCCAAAGTGTGGGACGCGCTGATGGCCACGCAAGAGCCCTTCGAGCAGCGCGATCTCTTCGAATATTTTCACTACCTGATCTTGCACAAAGACGTCGACCAGGCATTCACGGTGTGGCAAGAGGGAGCGAGACGCTTTGGCCTGTCTTCCTACGTCCCCATGGCCCATAACTTGATCGTTAACGGAGACTTCGGCCTCGACATCCTCAATGCCGGCTTCGACTGGCATTACGAAAAGCAGCGCAGCGTGGCGCTCACTTTGGATCCCAGCGAGTTCCACGGGGGACATCGTTCGCTGCTCATCACGTTCGATGGTCCGGGCGTGAACGATGCAGGAATTTACCAGTGGATTCCGGTTCGGGCGAGTACGACTTACGAATTCTCCGCTTATTACAAGAATGGCGAACTCGAAGGCGCCGGCGGACTGCATTTTACGATCCAGGATTTCTATTCGTCGGCTGTGCTGTACGACAGCGATGAACTGGAACAGGCCGGCTTCTGGAGGTCTGCCACCGGAGAATTCACCACGGGCGCCGATTCCCGGTTGCTGATGCTGCACATCCGGCGCTTGCCGGAAGGCAGTCCCATCCGTGGTAAGCTCTGGGTCGACGATTTCCGCCTGGTGAAAAAACAGCAATAACTCCCCGGCATCAGGTTCGATCCATCGCATGAGCACGAATTCCATCACGGCAATCAAAGGTCGCAGGCCGGGCGCGCCAATCGACGCAGCTCTGCTCTACGGAACGTTTGGACTACTGATGTTCGGCCCCCTCGCTTTCGGCGCCGTGGAACCCTGGTCGACGTTGCTGATGGAGGCCGGCGCTGCCTTCCTGTTCCTGCTGTGGATCAGCAAACAGATGCTCGATGGCGAGCTTGCGGTCAGGGGGAATCCTCTGTTTCTTCCAATGGGCGCCTTCGGTTTGCTCATCATTTCGCAGCTAATATTCCGCCGGAGCGCGTACCCGCACGATACGGAGGCCGAAGCGCTGATGTACTGCGCTTACGCAATCCTGAGTTTCCTCGCGGCACAAGCTCTGCTGCGGGGTTCGCAGGCTCGCAAGCTGGCGCTGATTCTCTCGCTCTACGGCGCCGTCCTGGCCGGTTTCGCCCTGCTGCAGGGGATCTCGTCCAATGGCAGGCTGTACTGGATAAGACAACCTCGCATGGGGGGATGGATCTACGGTCCTTACGTCAACCACAACCACTATGCCGGGCTGATGGAGATGCTGGCGCCGATTCCCCTGATCCTCTCGCTAACGCGGCTGGCTCCCAGCAAGGTCCGCATGGCTGCGGCCGTTGCGGCCGCCCTGATGGCGGGGACGATTTTTCTCTCCGGATCGCGCGGAGGCATGCTGGCCATCGCCACTGAACTTATCGTTCTGGCGATCCTGCTGACCAAGCAGCGGCGCGGGCTGCGCACCGCAGTCGGAATCGGCCTGTTTCTCGCCATCGTGCTGACCATGTTGATCTGGATCGGCGGTGGTGAACTCAGCCGCCGCATTGCCACGATCAGCCCTGCGCACACTGATTTAACGAGCGACCTTCGCGCGGGCATTAACCGCGACGGTCTGCGCATGTTCGTCAAACGGCCTGTCCTCGGTTGGGGCCTCGGCACTTTCCCCTTGGTGTATCCCGAATTCCGCAGCTTCTACACTAATTTCTTCGTCAACGCGGCGCACAACGATTATCTGCAGCTTCTGGTGGAGACGGGCTTGCTGGGAGTCGCGATCATGATCTGGTTTCTGATTGTGGTCTACCGGGGGGCCATCAAGAAACTGAGCAACTGGACGGGAGACATCAGCGGCGCAGTCGCCCTGGCCAGTCTGCTTGGTCTGAGCGGCATTCTGGTGCAAAGCGCATTCGACTTTAATCTGCAGATCCCAGCCAATGCTGCCTTGTTCTATGTGCTTTGCACGGTGGCGGCCTCTGAGCCCTTCGCGCAACCCGCCCGCAAGCGAAAAGCGTCCAAGACGCAGGCTGCGGAAGAGATGCCTTCGGCGGAAATGTTGCAGCAGCCCGCCACGAACTTTTAGCTGTGAGCCTCTTCTGGCTTCGAGTCGTGAGGATAGAATTTCGGACTGGAAAACCATTGTCGCGCTGTCTCTGAATTGACTCCAACGCGGATCGGAAGTAAACACGAAAAGGCAGAACCACATAGGGCACAGGGGTAGACGGCTGCTTAGTGGGGAGACGAAGGACTTACGGGGTTGTCGTTCTTTACGAGCACCCAGGTGGTGACGCCAGCTATGGCTGCCGCACCGATTCCGATGGCGAGCGGAGAGTCGAGCACGCCGCCGCCGGCTGCGGGAGCCGCTCCCGCGCCGCGCTTCTTGTCTTTCTTCTTGTCGGGCTGATCGGAAGTTTCGTCCCGCGTGGTTTCCTGGCCTTGCGCCAGCGTAACTGTGCCATTGCCATCGGTGATGCTGAGATCGCCTTTGCGGGCGGCGATTCTCACGGTCCCGTCAACGTCGGTCACGTTAAATTCAGTCCACGCATTCGAAGCGGGCGCGACCTTGACTTCGCCAGCCGTGGCGGCCTCGCCCTTGGAGGTGGAAACGGCGACTGCGCCGTGTTCCACTTTCAGTGACATACCCTCGAACTGCACGAGGGAATCGCCAACGACCGTGATGGCTGACCCTGGCGCATTGATGTTGGCTACGGAGCCCGCTCTGGTCTGCACCAGGTCACCGGAGAAAATCGCCGAAGAACGCGGAACGTGGACTCCATTCAGCCAGGCGGTGCCGTTGCTGTAAAGCATAGCGGCGCCAGAATCGGCGGCGAACATCGAAGCAGGAAATACCAGTAAAAGCACGCAACTTACCATCTTGCGGAAAGCAGACATGCCCACTCCCACACTTCATTAATAACTAGTTTGGTGACCTTGCTCCGCATCCTAACCTTCGGCGTTATTGGCAGTCAATGCTTTTTGTGGCGGGCGAGGAGTTAATCGGTGGAAAACTTTTTGGCGCAGTGGCGGGGTTTTTCCGGGCGATCAGTGCAACCACGGCGGCTCTGTTGAAATTTACATCCTGCATGGATCGCACCGTTGACGAATTGGGAAAAGACGTCTTGCTCGCGGGACGGCGGCCGAGACGCCCGTCGGACAGCCGCCGGGACGGCGGCGCTACGGCTTAGAACCAGCGATCTACACAGTTCCACCAAAGGAGGCGCAGCCATTCGTCTACCAGCGTCTTGGCCCACTGGCGATGCGTCCACCAGCGTGCGCCGAAGTGCTGGCTGTTCCGGACGGCGGCTGCCGAATATTCGTAGTCGGGGAGTTCCCGCCGGAAAGTATCCAGCGCACGCCGTGTGTGAAAGTCCGCGGTAACGATCAAAACGCTTTTCGCCCCTGTTCGTGCCAGGCACTTCTCGGCATCCCTGGTTTCCTCCTTTGTCGACAAGCCGGCAATCGGACAAATACTGATCGCCGACGCTCGGGGGAAATCCTGGATATATCTTTGGGCCAGATCGGTCTCATTGAATCCATAGACCTTCGCTACTGCCGGGACATCGATGACCACTTTTCCGCCATAGCCCTGCTCCAGGAGTTGTAGCGCCCGTTCCGGCCGGTTCTCGGTTTCACCGGCCAGCACTAGAATCACATCCGACGGGCGCGGCGCATCGACGACCAGCAGATCGCCTGCCTTCGCCGCCAACAGCAACAAACCTGCCACCGCCGTGGCCAAACTCCAAAGCCAAACTGATCTTCTTCCGCCCTGTCGGTTCATTCGTCAGTTCCTAACCCGGGTCTGTTCCGATCCCCCTTTGGTAACTTCTCGAGTGCATTTGATGGGCGCGGCTGCATGCTAGAATCGAAACGATTTCATCTTCCGCAAAGAATCCTATCGTGACGATATCTAATTCCTCTACGGCCGTGCATTCCGTCGATCAACTTAAGCAACGGATTCAGCAGCGCCAGGCTCGCGTGGGCATCATCGGTCTGGGATACGTTGGACTGCCTCTGGCCTTGCTGTACAGCGAGCAGAGGTTCCCGGTCACCGGTTTCGATGTCGACCGGCGTAAAGTGGATATTCTCGCGCAGGGCGGTTCCTACATCTACCGCATCAGCCCGGAAGAGATCGGCGCTGCCAAAGCCCAGGGCTTCACCGCGACCGCGGATTATTCCCGCATCGGCGAGATGGACGCCGTCATCATCTGCGTTCCTACTCCTCTGAACGAATACCACGAACCTGACCTCAGCTTCATCACCGATACCACGCACGCGCTGGCGCCTCATGTGCGGGAAGGCCAGCTGATCGTGCTCGAGAGTACTACGTATCCGGGCACCACCGAAGAGGTGATGGTGCCTATTCTTGAGAACGAGAACAGGAACGGCCTCAAGGCGGCCCGCGTGAAATCGAACTCGGGGAAGGAATTTTTCGTGGCCTTCTCACCCGAGCGCGAAGACCCCGGCAACACGAGCGTGGCGCGTCCCGATATCCCCAAGGTGGTGGGCGGGTTGGATCCGCAGGCCTCCGAGATGGCGCAGGCTCTGTACGGAGCGATCTTCCGGCGCACGGTTCCGGTCTCCTCGCCGGCCGCGGCCGAGATGACCAAGCTGCTGGAAAATATCTACCGCTGCGTGAACATCGCCCTGGTCAACGAATTGAAGCTCCTGTGCCTGCGCATGGGACTGGACATTTGGGAGGTCATCGAGGCCGCTTCCACGAAGCCGTTTGGATTTCATCCCTTTTATCCGGGTCCGGGACTGGGCGGACACTGCATTCCGGTCGATCCCTTCTACTTGTCGTGGAAGGCCAAGGAATGGGATTTCCGCACCCGCTTCATCGAACTGGCGGGGGAGATCAATACCAACATGCCGTATCACGTGATCGCCTCGGTGAGCGGAGCGCTTAATCGTCAGAAAAAAGCAATGAACGGAGCGCGCGTGATGGTGCTGGGCGTGGCGTACAAAAGAGACATTGACGATCTACGCGAGTCGCCGGCACTGACCATCATCGAACTGCTGCAGAAAGAAGGCGCTCAGGTCAGCTATCACGATCCGTACTTTCCTTTCATTGGCAAGGGCCGCAAGTACGACCTTCAGATGAAGCGCTCGGACCTTGAAAACCTGGGTCAGTATGACTGCGTTCTGATCGTGACCGACCACTCCGACTACGATTACCGCCGCATTGTCGCTGAGGCTCAGTTGGTGGTCGACAGCCGCAATGCCACCAAGGGCATCACGAGTCCCAAGATCGTTCCCTGCTGAGGACCGAGCCATTTTGTAGAGGCTTTCGACTCTAGACTCACAGAGCAGTAAACTCTCTGCCGCCAGGCAAATTATTTGCGATTTTCACTCTTGCCATTTCTGCGGCAAGTGTCATCAAAGATAAGTAATTGAGAGAGAAGCGGTTATTCCGCACGGCTGGGGTTGGTATGGCCTTCCCCGTGCATAATTAAATCTGGGGTAGTAGACTCGAAGAATCAATGCGGAAGTTCCCGGTTAATGGGCCGGGAGAAACTTCGACCCCGGATAGGTGTTTTTAACAAAGAACCACTGGACTGCAGCTATGGGATCTGTTGCCTCCCAAGAGAATCTCTTTTCGCTTTTGCCTGAAAAGAGGCCTCCCTGGGCGCAATTCGTTTTAAGTACCGGAACGCAAGCCTTGGTCGTGGCCTTGCTTCTATGGGTGCGCCTGTTGCACCCGGAGATTCTGTCGCCGCCGGAACACACGTATCGATCGGTTCAACTTGTGGCTACTCCGGTACCGGTAAGTCATGAGCCGCAACCGGCGCGCGAGCTGCCCAAGCCGGTGATGCCCGCGCAGTTGGACCCGCCCACCGAGGCTCTACGGCTGCCCGCTCCACAGCCAAAGCCTAAAGTGAGGAACGATGAGGCTCAGGCTCCTGCAGTCACGATCGCTGCCAGGAAACTGGATCCGTTGCCTGATGTGAAGCCTTTGGTTCCAAAACAGATCGTAAGAACGAACGTTTTTTCGATGGGCAGCTCCGCTGTGCCTACCACTGCACGCGCACCGTCGCAGGTGCAAACCGGCGGGTTTGGCGATCCGAATGGGATTTCTGCCAAGCCTAACCAGGACCGGGCCGTCAACATCGCGCAAGCCGGCTCGTTTGACCTGCCCGGAGGGCCGGGCTATGGCAATGGTACCGGCGGCGCGAAAGGTACGCGAGGTGTGGTCGCGAGCTCGGGATTCGGCAACGGTACCGCGACAGCCGACAGCCATCTTCCCGCGGCGCACACAGTCCAACAGAGCGGATTCGGCGATGCGGATGTTCCCGCGCCTGCAGCGGGACGATCGCAGCCGGAACGAGCGGCTTCCAAGGTCGTTCCAGCCGAGATTCTCTCCAAGCCCGCTCCCGTCTACACCGACGAAGCCCGGAACCTGAAAATAGAAGGCGAGGTGCTTCTGGAAGTTGTGCTGGAGGCATCGGGCAGGTTACGGGTGGTGCGCGTGGTTCGCGGCCTGGGTCACGGCCTCGACGGCAATGCGGTGAAGGCCGCGGAACAGATTCAGTTCAGACCGGCGATGAAAAACGGGGAACCCTCCGATTCCACGGCAGTCTTACACATCATTTTTCAACTGGCATGATTTGGTCCAATAAAGGTCTTATGCGTATTTTTCAGGTCGGTTCGGTTTGCTTTCTCCTGCTGCTGGGTTCGGTTTTGCCGGCGCTGTCGCAGGATTCTCCCGCTCCGGCCGCTCCCACAACTGGCGACGCCGCCGCTCCGCCCGCGTCGGCTCCAGCGCCTCTGGCTTCACCCCTGCCATCTTCGCCGCCTCCCGCGTCGTTCTACGAGGTGATGGATCGCGTCATCCAGAAAGAGCATCTCTTCGTGGCCCAGATGCGCCACATGCGGCCGATGGTGGAAACGTACCTCCAGGATCTGAAGACCGAAAAAGATGGAACCACCCAGCCCAGCAAGGATCAATATTTTCTTGGCCGGCTCGACATGAGCGATGGCCCCGAGGACACTTCTTTTACGGGGCAACCCGGCTTTGGGCACCGCATGCTCGGCCACTTAACTGGCCTTTATTCCATGCACTTCCTGCCGCTTGGCTTCGCCCAAATGGTGGTGCTCGATACCGACTTCCAGAAGAAGTACTACGACTTCAACTTTGTTCGCCGTGAGTTTCTGGGAGAAGTGCGCTGCCTGGTGATTGATGTCCAGCCCAAGCAGGATGCGCCCCCGGGCCGGTTCCAGGGGCGCATATGGGTCGAAGATCAGGACTACAATGTGGTCCGCTTCAACGGCACTTATTATCCGCACCCCAAAGCGAGTTTCTATCTGCATTTCGATAGCTGGCGCCTGAACATGCGTCCTGGCGCGTGGCTGCCCGCATACATCTACAGCGAGGAATCGGATCTGAAGACCGGTGTGGGCCGGCCTCTGCACTTCAAGGCACAGACCCGGCTGTGGGGATACGACTTGAAAGGCCCGAACAAGAACGAAGAGTTTACTCAGATTCTGGTCGACTCACCGCAATCGGTCAAGGATCAGAGCGACGCGGCGGCCGACGCCACTCCCGTAACGGCCGAGCGCATGTGGGAGCGCCAGGCGGAAGACAACGTGATTGAGCGCATGCAAAAGGTCGGCCTTCTCGCGCCCGCAGGAGAAGTCGATAAGGTTCTGCTGACGGTTGTGAACAACCTGCTGGTGACCAATAACATCGATTTGCAATCCGATGTTCGCTGCCGCGTGCTACTCACTTCTCCGTTGGAATCATTCACCGTGGGACACACGATTGTGGTGAGCCGCGGTCTGCTCGATGTGCTGCCGGACGAGGCTTCGCTCGCCATGGTTCTGGCTCACGAGCTCAGCCACATTGTGCTGGGACACAGGTTCGACACCAAGCTGGCCTTCAATGACCGCATGTTTTTCCCGGACCAGGATTCGTTTCAGCGGTTGGATTTCAAGCGAAACTCGGCCGACGAGGAAGCCGCCGACACCAAGGCTCTGGAGCTGCTGAAGAATTCTCCCTACAAAGACAAGCTGGGAAATGCCGGGCTGTTTCTTAAAGCCTTACAGGCACGCGCTCCTGATTTGCCGAACCTGATTCGCCCGCACCTGGGCAACAGCCTTGCCTCAAGCAAGAGCATCAGGATGTCGGCGCTGCTGGCTTCCGCGCCGCAACTTGAACCTCAGCGTACCGATCAGATCGCGGCGCTGCCCCTGGGCGGCCGTATCAAGCTCGATCCCTGGAGCGACCAGGTGGAGTTGGCTAAGGCAAAACCGGTAGCCCTCAGCTCAGCCCGCGAGAAGATGCCCTTCGAACTTACCCCGTTTTTCCCTTATCTGACCCGGCTCTCCGGCCCCGGCAGCGAAAAGGTTGCCTCAACTGCCTCTTCCCCAAAGTGACGCAGCGAGTCGCGCTCTCTGACATCTCACTCATCGAGGAACGCTATTGACGACAAAGCAAGACGGCGCATCCGAAAGATGCGCCGTCACATGTTGCGTTTGCTGAACTTGATTTTTCGGAATCAGCGACGAGGCGATTACTGGATGGCGCTGCCAACGTTAGAGAATACGTTATTGGCGTTAGAGCCGATTAGCCGGATCGTACCCACTACGATGACCAATATTACCGCCAACATGACGGCGTACTCGGCGATGTCCTGACCGCGTTCATCATTCCAGAGGCTCTGAAGAAATTTTGCCACGGGATGTTTCTCCTTAGAATCGAGTATCAACCTTACCCTTGAAACAGAAGGGGACAGATCACACTACCGTGAGCACCAAGACTGGTCCCGAGGCTGGCGGTTAAGCCTGATGATAGGGTTCCCAGCGACGCCCGCCAATGGCACAAAAGTGCCATACGCCAATAGGCTTTCGTGACTACTGGTTACCGTGCGTTTTCCGTCAGGCAATGCTCTTCAAAGGTAGCGATTGATTCACCGCAAACAGCGCCAATTCGAGCCGTGTCGACACGCCCAGCTTGTCAAAGATATTGCTCAGATGGTGTTTCACCGTGTCTTCGCTGATCTTGAAGTACTCTGCAATCTCTTTGTTCGAGTACCCGGCCACCACTGCGGAAACAATCTCCAGCTCTCGGGGAGTCAAGCCGAACTTCCTCTGCCGCGCTTCATCGCTCGAAGATTGCATCAGCGTGCGCAGATACTGCACCAGGTTGGAAACGCTCTCCCGGCCGACCCAGTATTCGCCAGACATCACGGTGTGTATGGCTTTCAAGAGAAGCTGGGTCGCCGAATCCTTGAGCACTACTCCGCGCGCGCCTAACTGCAAAGCTTCGACGATCTGTCCCTTCTCTGCCGCCGCAGTCAGCAGGATGACTCGTACCGGCGTGGAAGTCGTGCCCGTGCTCAAATCACGTAAGGCTTCCAGCCCCGGATGCTTGGGCATAGCCAAATCCAACAGCAGGATGTCGGGCTTTAACTGGCGCGCCAGCTTCACCGCCTCCGCGCCATCCGAGGCTTCGCCCATCACTTTCAGATCGGGTTCAGCCTCCAACAGCCGGCGCAGGCCGTCGCGGAAAATCGGATGGTCGTCGGCAATCACGATACGAACGGGCTGTGACTTCTTAAAGTTCATGCGGCACTTCTCCACTCCGAGGCACGGTGATTTCCAGGCGCGTCCCGAGACCGGGATTTGATTCTACCGTGAGTTCGCCTGCAATCAAACGCAACCGTTCCTTAATAATCATCGGGCCTTTGCCCATTTGGTCGAGATCCGCCTGCGTGAGGCGGCCGGAGAACGGAAAACCCTTGCCGTCATCTTCCAGGGTCAAGCTCCATTGAGTGGGACTCGCCTCCAGGCGAACCAGGGCATGGCGGGCGCGGCTGTGTTTCCGGACGTTGACCAATCCCTCCTGCACAATGCGTACCAGCTCGCGGCAAACCCGCTGTGGCATATCCAGTCCTTCCAGGTCAGTCACCAGCCGGGCGTTAATTCCGGTTTCCCGTTCAAAGCGCTCCACCGTATCGCCCAGAACATTGAGCAACCGGGCCGCATCCACATCCATCGATTTCATCTGCTGCATGAGTTCCCGCAGCTTGAGGACCTCTTCCCGCAACAATCCTTGAATTCTGCCCAGCTCGCCGCTCACTACCTCCGGTGTGTTCTCCGCCTGTCGCCGGAGAACATCCACCTGCATCTCAACGGCGATCAGCGATTGCACCGCGCCATCGTGCAGTTCGCGCGCGAACCGCGCTCGTTCCGCGGCTCCGGCCCGGCGCCGCAGGCGGTGCAGCAGATACACGTTGTAAACCGCCGGCCCCACCTGCCGGATCAAATCCAGCAGGAATCGCAACTCCTCCTGCTTTTCTCCGCGCCAGGACGGATCGAACAGGAAAACTCGGCCTCTCCACTCGTCTCCTAACAGGAACGTAACAGTAACCAGCGACCGGAAGGGCTGAAGTTCCTTCAAGCGCGAGAACGGTTTCGTATTCGTAGCTGGCAATTGATTCCCTTCCCGATCCAAAGCGACGACGGACCAGTGATCTTTTTCGTGTA
>JBAVAV010000049.1:0-4728 GCA_049585895.1 Candidatus Sulfotelmatobacter sp.
CCTTGATAGCCCTCACCAAAGTAGCCATAGCCATAACTGATCCCGCCGTAGAAACCGACCTCCGGACCCCAGTAGCCCTCATAGAAGACATATCCGTTATCGCCCCAGCCCCAATAGGCTGGAGTCCAAAGCAGACCGACTTCCGGAGCCATTACCCATGTGCCCGGCACCCAGTAATAATCGTCGTCGCCGTAAGCCCAATAGCCAGGCGTCCAGATGTAGCCGTCGCCGGGGCACACCGGCTGTTCGTAGACGGGGAGTTCTGGCGGGGCGAATGAGATCGATACACCGATTTGTGCGGAAGCTGCCGCCGACATGGCCAGCACCGCAAGCGTGAACAAAAGCGCACGAATCGAGGGAATGATACGCATTGTGCTTCCTTCTGGCCGATCATCCTTCGCCTGCCCGGTGTCGCTCAGACTGCCCCGGGTTGCGTGAATGGAAAGGCACGACTTCCGGCGAAACGTTTCGCAAACGCTGTTTCGCCTATATGGTTCTGACAGCACTTTCTCATTTCGGAGATATGGAAGTCTGATCAAAAAAGCTCAGTTAGAGGCCTGCCCCCCACAGTTCACAGAAGCAGAAAAGGGGATGAACCCGAAAATCTAGATAGGACTAGCCAGCCAAGCTGCAAAATAACTCGAGGAAGGGAGCCATCGTCGCCCGGATTTCTGCCTTGCGGATCCCCGTACACCGGAGAAGATCACGTTTCCGATTGCCGGAAGGAATGGTCCACCACAGACCGCGGCCAGGTCGGACTGGCCAAGTCGCCACAACGCAGGACTTGGCTTAGAACTTCTTCTTGTGGTGCGTTAGGGATTGACTGCCGCAACTAACTGTCTGTTGAGGCGGTCCGCCGCCTCAGCAAGTGTCAGGTCGTCGGGCAGCCGGTGGAAGTCGCTATGGTTCTCGTTCTCCTGCACGCTGATGGTCTTGAAGAGCAGAGCTTTCCCTTTCATGTCTACACTCAGGGAAGTCATCTCCCAGTGGCCCGGTGCAACTTCTGCCTGCCTGACCTCAAACTTACTCCCCTTGTCCAGGTGTCCCAACAGTCCGCCTCCGAATTTCACATTCCCCATGAGGTGGCCATTGATCGCTGCCAGTCTCTGTTGTTTGGTATCGACCGTCATCTCGCCTTGCATGGCTTGGAAAACCCGGGCTTCAAGGGAAGGAGGCTGAAAATTCGGGTTTGGTGTGAAGGTTAGCGTTACCTGGTCTCCCTGACGACCCGCGTAGGCGAACACAAATACATCAGGCAAAAGATTGAACAAGCGCGCCCCTTGTTCTGCCTTCTTGTGGCTTGCCTGCTGTAATTTCCGTTGCTCATCTGGATGGCTCACGAGCCTCTGTAAGCGCTGGCTCTCTTTCTGTTGCCGGTCCGCGTCCAAGGGGTGGCCATCAATGGAGAGGAGTCGACTGAGCGAACCGTCGTTAGTCTCGACGAGTTCCTCGACCTGTTTCCTTGCAGCATCCTCTTTTTCGAGCCGGTACATACAATGCACGTGATCCTCAGCTTGGAATTTCAGTTCGTTAGTGACCACTTTCCGTGCCAGTTCGTTAGCCGACATTCCGAGTCTCTCGGAATCCGATTGGGGGAGTGCGTAGGAGCCGAGCAGAATGACTGTCACTACGACCGTTGCAGCGGCGTGTCCCAGTCTCACAGCCAATGAGCAAGCCAGTACACGGCAGGTTTTGAAGCAGCTACGCATCTTAATCATTGCTCCCATAAGACGGACATCGCCAACATGCTCGCAGGTTCGCGTCCGTACGCGGTTGGGGTGACTCGCAATCCCCATAATGGAACGAAATGCCACAAAAAGCTGGTCAAAATCGCGCACTCTAGCCTCGACCGCTCAACTGAGGAAAACGAGATCTGTACTGCCGGGCCGTTGAGAAGCAGCTTATTTGGGTAGTTTCTTTTTCTGGGTCTGTTCTTGTTCGAGATGGCAACGAGGAATCTCAGGTTCAATGGCAACTGGAGCTGTCCGCAAACTCACCGCCTACCAGCATCGCACTAAGAAAATTGCCGCACTCTGAGATTTTCGTTAGCAGTGGATCGCTCTGCGCCGCCGGCGGGTTCACCGATTGCTCGGCATTCAGGGAATGTATGGTGGCCTGGGTATTACTATCCCACTCGCTCAGACTAGCGAATTCACTCCGGAGCAGTTGCAAAGCTTTTTGATCGGATTCAGTTTTCGCCGCTACCGACGCTTGATTGAGGCTCGCTTCCGCCCGGACCTGATGATCCCGCAGCAAAGGAGCAAGCCAGTTTCCCCCCGCCACCCCAGAACGGATCGCGGAGGAAATTGCGCCCTTCCATTCGCGCATTTCCGACAAAAAGGAAATACCAGCCCGGGCAAAGTCTTTTGAAAATCCCGTGGCGGGAGCTGCTGGTTTGGCGGCAGCTTCGGCGGCCGGAGCCGTCAGTATGACGCGGCCGGGTTCGAAGCTCACCGCGGCGTTCATGATCCGCGCAAAAGCGTCGACATCCACGTAGGAGTGACCGTTGATCTGCACGACCGCTCCCTCTGCCGTGCGCCCATTCATCACCAGTGTTTTCTTCTCAGGCGCAGTCTGCGCAGTCGCAGATCCTGCGAACACCAGAGAAAGTGCAAGACCTGCAAGACAGCGAAGGCACAAGAGCTTTTTCATAATTTCGTCAATCCGGTTGTTGCGGGAGACACCGTCAAGAAAGCGCAGGGTACGGATGTTCTCGTGGTTCCGTGCACACTACAACGGCTCATCCAGCAGTTTCGCATATTTTGCGGGATTGTTGCTGGTCGAATATGTTCGATCTACTTTCGTTTCATCATCCAGCCGATGAGTGTTCCGGCGGTCAGACCTACCGCAAATGTCGTCGCAACAGTTAGCACCGGATGCCGCTGGATGTGTTCGGCGGTCTCCTGGAAGAATTCTTCGGCGGCATCGCCACCCTGTTTTGCGGCACGCCTTACCGCTCCTACTCCATCCTCGATTGCATCGGCCACCGCACTGGCTGTGCATGAAACCTGCTGCGCTGATTCGGCAATGTGTCCCGCTGTTCTTTCCACTATGGTTTGTGACATGGTGATCTCCTTCGCGTTTTGTGCGATGTTGATAGGTTATTGGTCAACCGCTTCTCCCGTCACCCAGGCAACAGCCGGCAAAGGCCAGCCAGTTGACTCCTGCGGAGGAAGCATCGAAATGGGTGCGGGTTTCCAGGTCTTATGTTGAGGAGTCCTTCTGGCGCGTAGCTTTCACGCCCGTCAGGATCCCAAGCCCTACCAGCACGAGCGTGCCCACCACAATCCAGTGTGTCGGGACGTGCATCAAGAAAGCCCCGTAGATCAGTCCGGCAATCACGACTACAAAACCGGCCAGGTAAAGTCCGAATGACATAACGTCGCTCCTCGACCGGCACTTATAGAGTTGTCTGTGACAGCCTCTCGCCAGCCCACAGTTCACAATCGGAGACACAAACTACCAATTTGAAGCTATCTACCCGCTCCGCGACCTGTCTGTTCCATATTGCTCAGGCTTCCGGCCGTTCGTCTCAACGTTTTTGCCACTGCCCGGCGGAAACTTCCTACTAAGGCCGCACCTGCTGTCGCGTGGCTTCAGGAGCGGTCTGCCTAGCCTCGCGAGAGGGCATTATACCGAGATCTCGCGAAGTAATGATCTCGTTCGCCTGCGGGAGGCTAAGATCATCGGGAACCGGGCGGAAATCTGAACGGATCTCATATTCCTGTTTACTGATGGTTTTGAATAGAACGAGACGTCCTGACAATTGAATATGGATCAGCGTGGTCTTCCATTGGGATGGCCCGACCTCTGCGCGGCCAATCTCAACGGTACCGCCATTGTCGATACGCCCCAGAAGTCCATAACCAAATTCCACCGGGCTGATGAGTTGGCCTGAGAGCTTGACCAGGCGTTTCTGCTGCGAATCGATGAGGATGGTTCCGGCAAGGCTGTGTACAATCCGGGCTTCGTACGTTGGGGGATTGTAGTTCGGATTGGGACGGAACTTGATCTTTACGAAAGATCCCTCGATGCCGTCGTAATCGTAGAGAAATGCATCCGGCATCCGTTGCATGAGCGTCTCCAGTTTCTGCTCGTCTTCGTCGTGCGCTCGCTTGACCTTCAACTGCTCACTCGGATTATGCAAAAAACTGTCGATTCGCAATTTGTCCTGCTGGCGCTGATCGTGATCGAGCGGCCGGCCGTCGATTGCAAGAAGCCGAAAGATGGGGCCATCTTTGGTCTCCACCTGCTCTTCCGTAAGAGTCTGCTTTCCGTCTTGTTTTTCGATCAGGTACATCCATCGGCGCCGCTCCGCACGGTCTGCCAGTTCGTTGGCGATGACCACATTGACGAGTTCAGAAGCAAGCGGCGTGGAACTTTGCGCCAGCGCGGGAGTAGTGCCGGCAACTGCCCATAACAGTGTCACCGCGAGGACTGTTTTTGCTCTCTTTTCGCCAGTCATAGTATCGCCCGCCCTAATGTGCGAATGAGTCTCTCGGAAACGATCATTCGGACCCTTTCATAAAACAGTTCGTGCGCGGCACTCCTCGTTCGCCGGTCAGGGCAATCACTATTGTGGTTTCGAGGTTGCGGGGGCAGAAGTCTGAACCGGTTGATCTGAGGCTGTTTTAGTTGAGACACCCGCCGGCGTTTGCTTGTTAGGCGGGGCTTCAGTCCCCTCTGGATAAATGAAAATCTGCACTGTACCCCAGCCCCCCTCCGAAT
>JBAVAV010000050.1:0-1855 GCA_049585895.1 Candidatus Sulfotelmatobacter sp.
TGCGGCGGCAACAGCGAAGGCCAGAGGAAAGCGAGATCGATCCGTTCGTGCGGGCCAGGATGGCGCTGCACGGCGGCGCGGACCGCGGCCGGCGGCAGTTCGAACAGCACGCCCGCCACGGTGACCGGGATCGTCGGCGCATCGATCCCAAGCGTGGCGCCGGACCAGGTTGGCCACAGCACGTACGAGACGAACGCCGCACCCGAAAGAATGATTGCCATGAGCAACGCAAACGGCAGCACCGCAATGCTGCCGGTCCTGCGCCGTTTCGCTGCCCGGTAAACTGCGTGCGCCGTCATGCTGCCGGATGAGATGCTGCGCGAATCGGCGGCCAGTATGCCACGGCAAATACGACACGAAGGATAAGGGATGTTTTCGCGTGTTAACCTTTCCTTAATCAATTTCTGGCGGCCGGCGATTTGCTCTGCGATGGCTGGGGGCGCTGGAGGCGCTCCGCATGTCGGAAAATCTGTGGCCGGCGATTTCGCCGGAAACGATCGAATCGTTCTTCTCGCTTGCCATCGGTTTTGCCATCGCGGGCCTGTGCTCGAGCGGCTACCGATTGTTTGCCAGGCATTTCCCGAGCTTCCGGTTGCTCGAAATGGGGCCGTTCACGGCGCGATTTGCCGCGATCCCGCTGTTGATGTTCTCAGCGCCGTTCATCATCATGCGCAACACGTTGCGGGGCCGCCGTATCGAGGGCCGCCGCGCCGAGTTCGTGCTGGCGGCGACGGTGATCGCCGGACTCTGGAGCCTCATGTCCGGCACGGTCGTGGTGATGGCGTTGCAGGTGCTGCTCAGCAGCTAGCAAGCGCGCCCACGCCGCTCTTCGCGCGCCGCGCCTCAAATCGTCGCCCGACCATGACCTAGAACTCGCGGCCGATGGCATGGTCCAGCGAATAGCGGCCGCCGCCGCCGAGGACAAAAGCAAACGTCACCAGCCCGAGCAGCAAGGCGACCTCGATGCCGCCGCTGGTCCAGAATATGCCGCGTTTGACCATGATTTCGAATGCAATCACCACGAGCTGAACCGTCATGGCGAACGCCACTGGGCGCGTGAATAATCCAAATGCCAGCATCAATGCGCCAACCGACTCGATGAGCGCGACGGCCCACGCCCAGGCGTGCGGCAGCGGCCAGCCCATGGCGGTGATAGCTCCATTGGCGATGCGCGCCGCGCCGCCATAAAATAACTTGTCGATACCACCGGGCAGTATCATCAATGCCGTCAGTACCCGTATGCCAGCATAGGCGAGCGGCGCGACGCCCCGGTAAAGACCGGCCAGTCCCGGAATAACAAGCTGACTTTGCTCGATTGTACCAGTCTCGTCGATCATGCGCGTTCCCCTGCTTGCGTGGTCCCGACTTGATCCGGTAACCCGATCAGAGTTCTTTCCCCACGAGTCTATCCAGCGAATAGCGGCCACCGCCGCGGACCAGGAACACGATGCAAAGCGCGGCGACGAAGGCGGGGTAATGTGGAGTCGCGCCAAGCATGAGCCATGAGGTCCCCGGTTTGAGCGCAATGGCGCCGGTAATGGCAATCGCGATCCACTCGATGGCGAGCAGCAGGGCGACCGGCCGGGTGAGCAACCCAAGGGCAAGGAAGGCTCCGCCGACAAGCTCCAGTACGCCAATCGCCGATGGCGAAAGGCTGTCGAGAAATCCGCCGAGTTCGGCGTGAGCGCCGCTGTAGAACAACCGGTCGATGCCGTGCGGCACGATCAGCGCGCCGGTACAGAAGCGAATGAACGCGTAAGCGAACGGCTCGAACGGCCGATACCACGCCAGCGCTGGAATGAATTTGCGCGTTGCAACTTCGTCAGCCACATGGGCCTCCCGGGCAGCGTATTCC